>JAHHLP010000591.1 GCA_018679295.1 Rhodothermia bacterium | reverse complement strand
GTACCGGGGTACGCGCGAGGAGTCCGTCGACTAGGTCAAGATTGACAGGGTGGCCGGTGTTGCTCGGCGAATTCCGCCCGTGTTGCTCGGAAAATGCGGCCGGTGTTGTTCGGCAACTCCGTTACGGGAGGACGACGAGTTCAATGGCGTCGATCAGGTAACCGATACTCCTCGCGTCGCCGGCAACCATTCGGTACGACCGCCCCCGTAGCTTTTCAAGGCCGTACTCTTCGGCCAACTCGTTGACGCCCTGCACGAATGAGTCCGGATAGGATGCCCGGAGCTCGAAGCGGACGTCGTACGGGCGCGAGAGCGTAAACGGATCGATGTCTCCGGCCTTCTCTCGGCGGACCGCCTCGGCGGCCGCTTCGGCCAACGCGTTGCGTACCGTCTCCGGACTATAAGTGATGGCGGCGTTTCGTCCGACAGCGATCTTGGTCGGAACGGCCACGAAGTCCTCACCGAGAATGCTTCTTGTCTCGGCGATCAGCGCATCGTCGCCGCTCACCAGGGAGACAGAGACTCCGCTTTCGCCTGCAATCAACGCGTTGATGCCGACTTCATTCAGCTCTACGCCGTTGACCGAAAAGGAGTCGAATGCATAGTTGTGCGAGAGTACGCCACCCTTGCTTGCGTGCGCCCCGATGATCATGATCGTGTCAAACGTCTCGTCGATTGCCGTGCTCATCAGTAGCGGCTTTGGATATCCCCGGATCAGGATCGCCTCCTGATCAAGGTCCCACGGCAGCAGATTTGCGAACCGGTTTCCTCCGTGACCTTCATTGACGACGAACGTGGCGGCACCGGCGCGTCTGGCGCCCCGGATGACGGCGTTTGCCTCCTCGGTCGCCAGCCGACGGTAGTGCGGCCAATAGTCTGGCCCGGTCAGCTCCCGGTAGCGCTCGCCCTCCGTTCCGGCAATCACCTCCCCAATGTGAACGGCGCTACCCATCCCTTCCATGTCGCTGATCAGGTAGAGGCGAAATCCCTGGCTGTCGGGCACGCGTTTCTGCCGGAATTCATCCGCATTCTGTGCGTCGGCCGGCGCCGGACCTATGGCGACAATCAGGGCCGCGAGAAGGAGAGGGATCGTGATCTTGACAGGCATCTTCTTGGGGTTCTTGGGGCTCTTCAAGCAGTGGGTCAGACACTCGCTGCTTAGAAAATACGCAACGCGATTTGTGGTTCAGCCATTTCGGGTTCTGGATTCGGCCTTCAGTCTGGATTTAAGGAATTCCCAGATTGCTGAAACCGACTTCCGAATCCCGCGGCGGTCAAGGTGAAGAGGGTCGTTCCAAAGAAAGTCTTCGGGGGATAGTGCTTGACGCAGGTCGACGACATCAATACCCGTCCTGCGCCCGAACGCGGCAAGAGAGTCCTGTGGTGCGAAGTCGAATTCGTCGTCTTGCAAGAGTTGGTCACGATGAGGGAACACGGCGATCAGGAGAGGCACGCCGCGCCGCTTACACCATTCGCTAATTCCGAGCAGCGCGGTCTGATTTCGTTGCCAGCTTTCGCCATTGAAGAGTGCGCGGTGAACAGGGTAGCCATGCCTGAAGCGGTATGCCTTCAACTTGTCCTTGAGCCAGAGGAACAGGAGGGAGTTGCGTCTGAGTCGAACATTCAACCATTCGGCAAAGCCATATTTCTCTCGCAACGTCTGTGCATCGGGAACCACGTCAACATCAAAAGGCGCGGCGTCGTTTAGGCAGTAGCCGAGTATGACAAAGTCCGGATTGAGCTTGTCTCCGAATTCGCGGAGGTATGCAAGGACATGGTCCGTGGCGTAGCCGATCACTGCGCCATTTATCACGCGAATGGAATCAGGTACCAGCGACTGTAGCAGGGCGCCGGGTGCATCCGAGTCGTCCACGCCGGCGCCGAAAACAACCGAGTCGCCGGTGAGAAGGACGCGAAAAGAGCCGGACGAATCTCCGGACACCCTGAGGCCGTTTTCGTCGATGGTCACCTCTTTCTCCCACAATTGTCCACTGAACCCCGGCCTGTTCACGTGAATGGTTGACGCAGTCCTACGATCGATCATCTCTTCATTGCCAATGTGGCGCGTCAGGTCGTCCGGGGCGGCGATGCGGACTATCGCCTCAGAAGCCATCAGAATTGCGATGGGAGTGATTACAAAGCCGACCAGGTATCCGGTTGTTCGGTGCATGCGGATCACGGCTGATAAGGTGGGAAAGCCATGTGTTGCATGGACTTGAGAAGAGTTGGCCAACCTCGCTCATTCTCGCCCAAATCGTTTAGTAATGCCATCCGGGGCCGATTCCTTCAGTGATACGCCCGCCCTGAAAAGGGCACACTACTTCTGCGCAAATGGCCGACTCTGCATACGAAATTAAGGAGACTGTACGAGAACTGGAGGAGCGAGCCACTTTCGAGTCGCGCAAGTCCGTGCTCAACCGGATCACGGCCCTCAAGTTGTACCGTCTTTTTGTTGAAGCAGATGAGCCGAACCCCATCGAGTATGCAGCGAATGCAGTCGGTGTGAAGACTGCCTCGGTTGAGAAGTGGCTCGAGATCTACAAGAAGTCTGGACTCGGGGGTCTGCTCGCGTCCGGCCAATCAGGCCAACCGGCACGGCGTGGAGCACAAAAGAGTCGACGGTCCGCGCCGCGTCGAAGAACCGGTCCGAAACAGAGAAAGATGGCTGTCTCGAAGCGCGCGTCCGAGGAGCCGGCTTCTTCTGCTGAGGGTCAGTCTGCGGATCCGGCCGAGGGATCCAGCCAGCCGTACTTGCGCTCGCCGGTCGTTGAGGCCGAGGTAGAGCAGTCGGCTCGGCACTCGGACATCGGACAATCGGTTCCGGACGGCGAACAGTCTGCTCCAGAGATCGAGCAATCGGCTCCGGACATCGAGCGATTGGCTCAAGACATCGAGCAATTGGCTCCAGATATCGAGCAATTAGCTCAAGAGATCGAGCAATTGGCTCCAGACATAGAGCAACTGGCTCTAGACATCGAGCAATTGGCTCCAGACATTGGCGAATCCACTCCTGGACCTGAGCATTCAGGGCCGGACACTGAGCACACAGATCCGATCCCCGAGCAAACGGCTCCAGGCATTGAGCAATCTGCTGCGGTCATCGGGCAATCGGATCCAGACAGCGCCCAACCCACTCCGGACATTGAGGATTTGGTCCAGGATATTCGGCAATCGGCTCCGGACGGTGAATCCGGTCATGCCGACTCCCACGTCGCCGACGCGACGACCGAGCAAGACTACGGTGCCTCATTCTACAGTCAGGTGAGTGCGTCGAAGGTTGGGACGGCTGAGCCGGGATCCGACACAGTTGGAGAGGAGAGTTTAGAAGCCGTAGACGCGGAGGGCATTGAGACGCACGAGGATTCTGCGTCAGTAAAGAAGGCGGAAAAGAAGGCGGAGAACCGCGCGACCGGATACCGAGAATCCCTGAGCCGTACGGCAAGGAGGGCTCGACTGCGTGCTCGAGTTTCGCGGCGGGCTATATCGCGTCTTCGTCGTCCGCGAGCAACGAATGCCGATGGTGGTGCTGGCGAATCAGAGCCGAACGCGGGTTTGGCCGACGCGGGTGTAGACTCGGATGAAAAGGCGCCCGAATCTCCTGTTGTGGTGCCTGAATTGGTGGGTCCAACGACCATCCCCGAACTGTTAAAAAGGCCTGCACTTCCAAAACGGCCAAATCGCGACTCAGAATATCGGCCGAAGCGGAAGTACGCCGCCTCTTCGGGTCACGCTTTCGCGAACGCCAGGGTGCTTATCGCCGAGCCCGATGATCTAATCACGGACATCATCCGGCACAGACTCGAAAAACAGGGAGCGAAGGTTACATCTGCAATTGACGGTGTAGAAGTAGTGAGTCGGTTCTGGAGCACGACCTTTGACCTTGTGATCGTTGCGGCGGCTCTGCCGGGTCTGGATGGGTTCGAGATCGCCCGTTGGCTTCGCGACCATCAGACCAACTCCGAGGTCCCGATTCTCATCACGTCCTGGCCGGGGAACGAATCGGATCTTGTTCGAGCCTTTGATGCGGGTGCCGACGATTTCTTGCGCAAGCCGTTTTCGCCTGCGGAGATGGTCGCGCGGTCGCGTCGGCTGCTGGAACGTGTAGGTGGTTGGGATCCGATACACACGGACGAAGAATCGACATCGTCTGACACGGAGTCGCGTGGTGAATGAGTCGAGTGCACCATGATGCGTAGTCAAGCCGTTATATATGACGAGTGGGTGTTGTGGGCTGTAATTGCGGCGATTGGCATCATACTATTTGCAGCACTGGTATTTGCCGTGCTCGCGATTGCATTGCGTGTTTTAAAGGGTCGCAGAGATTCGAGGGAAAAATACCTTAGAAAGCTATGGATCGGCCCAGTACTTGAC
>JAHHLP010000164.1 GCA_018679295.1 Rhodothermia bacterium | reverse complement strand
GCACTCCACCTGCAAGAAGAGTCAGTGTGCTGTTTACAAACGATCGGGCTGTGTTGCCACGGATGGCCGCTACGCCTTCCGACAACCACCAGATCAGCATGATGAAGAGGAGATAGTAGGTAATCTGGAAGTGGCCCGCCCTCAGGTGCACCGACAACAAAACGGCAAACAACAATGAGGCAAGAATGCCGGGACGACGCAGCCCGTACACGAAGCCGAGCAAGAGCCACGGTGCATAGCAGAGAGCAACAAACTTGGAGTTGTGTCCGGCGGCGAGGATGACCGGCAGGTAAGTTGTCAAACCGAAGGCCGCCGCTGCCAGTACGCCCGCCCATTTGTTCTTCGTCAGAAAAAAGACCAGCGCGTACATGCCAAACAGCAAGACGAGAAAATGCGAGCTCGGCCAGAAGAATTGCCTGAGGACGGAAACGACCGTGTCGATCTGGGGAACGATCGACCGGTAGCTGATCATGTAGGCAGGCATGCCGCCGAAGACATTCGTCGCCCAGAGTGCCGCGTCCCCGGTCTCCTTCTCATACTGAAGGACCGACTCGGCTGTCGCACGCCAGTTGACGGTATCCGACCCGATCAGCTGCTTCCCTCCGAAGTGGATCGGAGCGAAAAACGACAGTGAAAGAATCGTCAGTAGCCCGAGACAGACAACATGCTGCCAATGGTCGGAAAGGCGGTCCCAGGCGGGCACCGTCTCCGGACCAGACGAGTCGGCTCCTGACTTCCGGTTCCGACTCATCCTTGTCTCTTCTTCATTCGATGATTGATGATTACTCTATCACTTTGGGGACACGGAAGTACACATCGTCGGCGTCCGGTGCGTTCGATAACGCCTGCTCGCGCGTGATTCGCTTATGGGGCTGATCAGGCCGCACGACATTGTGGAGGTCGAGTACGTGGGACATGGGCTCAACACCCTCGAGGTTCAATTCATTCAGCTTCTCCACGTAATCGAGGATTCGGGTCATCTGCGTTGCGATCTCTTCTTCTTCGGCGGCGTCAAAGCGCAGCCTGGCGAGCGCAGCAATGTGCCGGACCTGGTCCCTTGTGACTTTCATGATGGTTCGAATAAAGAAGGCTTGGATCCAAAGATAACAGCGAGCCTCCAGAAATCACGGAATCCGGAGGTTGGCCAAAGCATCCGCTCCCGAAGGAGACGCGAGTTCCGATTCTATCACTGCCCTCACGCGCTGCATGAAAGGGCTCAGCTCAGCCCGTGTTCGTCCCTTCACAGGCATGGGCGGGTGGACGACGACTCGGACGGTGCCGCGGCGCGCAGCAAAGACCTCTTCGTTTACGAGGCGGTAGGCATCTACTATGGTAATGGGAACGATCGGCACTCCCGCCTCCGCCGCAAGGACGAATGCGCTCTTCTTGAAAGGAACCATGTGCGGCGAATAGGTTCGCATACCTTCGGGGAAGATGATGACGGATCGACCCTCCCGTATCTCTCTACCGGCCTTCTGCAGACTTGCGAGGGATCGGCGTGGATCACCCGAGGCCACAAATACGGAGGGCGACATCTTTAGTGCCATGCCGAGGAATGGCCAGCGCTCAAGCTCGGCTTTCGCGACAAAACCGAAAGAGCACGGCAAGACACTGGCCAATAGCGGTATGTCAAGCATATTCTGATGGTTGGCCACGAAGACGTACGACCGGTCACAGTCCAGATTGCATCTGATCTCCGCTTCCGTTTGCACGCCAAAGCCGAACATCAGTGAGCGGCTCCAACCGCTAGCCCAGTAGCGGAATACATTCGGGTTGCCACTGATGAGCCTGGCTGTCGCGAACGCAAGGGCGAAGAAAGCAGTTGCCACAACCGCCCAGCCATAGCCGAGTACAAACCACAGGCGGTTTGCGACCGACCAAGCGGCCGAGTCGGTGCTTTCCCTCGGCTTTGGCGTATCGTGTAACTTATCGGTGCTCATCGCGTCGTAATCGCGTTCTCGAAGCTAATCACGTGGTCGAACAATGCGAAGTTTCCTGGCCTCGGCGATGGTGATGGCAATCGTGTTCATCGGACCACGCTCGGCGGACGCCCAGGACATGGAGCCCGGCCTGATCATTGCCTTCAACACCACCACCTTCAGCGGTGACGCTACGACCGAATTCGACTTCCGAACCTCGTTTGGTGGCGGCGTTTCTCTGGCGTTCACGTTTCCGAATGGGTTGTCAATCCAGCCTGAGTTGAGATACATCGTTAAGGGAGCCAAGAGCGACAGCGCCATCGTGACCGGCGAGGATTTGCCACTGCGTGTGAAGTCAACCATCTCCTACCTGGAGATACCGGTGCTGGCCGTGTATTCGTTTGACGTCGGTGCCTCGGTCAAGCCGCGGGTGTTTGCCGGACCATACTTCGCGTCGAAGCTGGAATCATCTATCGAATGGCAGTCCACCCGGGGCGGACTTACGCAGAGTGAATCGGACCAGTCTGTGGAATCGATCGACCTCGGCTTCGTGCTCGGAGGCGGGCTGGAGTTTGAGATAGCGGGCGAACGCGTAGTAGTAGGAGCACGGGGAACCTTCGGGCGCTCCGATGTCCGCAATCGCCCGGACGCGCCATTGCGTAACACAGGGCTCGAGATTTTTACGTCACTCATCTTTCAGTAGCCGCAGTGGCTCGGCGCCAGGTGGTTATCAGAAGGGTGGCCGATCGGAGGCCAGCCGAGCGCGAGGTGCCCGGCGGAAAGTCCAGCACAAGTGTGCCGTCAAATCCTGCGACAGCAAGGTCGGCGAAGATCTCAGGCCACGGCACCACCCCGGCCCCGAAAGGGACAAACCCCTGCAGTCCGTCCGATAGGTCGCGACAGCGGACGATAGATGCCATCGACGCCATTTCACGGGCGTATGCAGCCGGTTGATCATCCGCCAACAGCGATGAAGCAGGGCACCACGAGGCAGAAATCACAGGTTTGTGCGCTTCCTGAAGCAGCCTAAGGACCAAGTCGCGCAGTTGATCGGTCCGCGCAATCCTGCTATCGATATCATTCTTTATTGCGAAAACGATGTCATTTTGGACCTGCTCGACAAGCTTCCGAAATGGCAGATCGAGGTCCGGGTTGTCGCCGGCCTCATCGGATGAGGAGAATGCCGATGCCTGAATGACGCGACATCCCATCCGGCCGCAGAATTCGACGATCGGCGTCACGGAGTAGACTTCGTTCAGCCATTCCGATCTGTCGCCGAGGTCGCCCTCGAACAACCCCGGCTCGACGGCAACAATTTCGACCTCGTTCTTAAGGAGCCGCTCGCGAACCCGCCGTTCATTGACGAAGGGGACCTGCTGCCTGTCCCCGTCGACTGCCCGCAGTACCACCCCATCCAAACCCCAGAGGAGCGACATCTCGGCCATTGCGGCAACATCGGTCGTTAGCGAATCCGGCAACCACCCAAGTTTCATTAGCGCGCCGCACTTCGGTTGTCACGGGCAGTGACCGCACCGGCCACCGCGTCGATGCCGACCCGGGCGTAGATTCGTGACGCGAGTTCCCTTGCCGAATCCACCGCCTCGTTCAGGTAGGTACGCGGGTCAGTACGCTCCCTTTCCGGCTGACGCTCGCCCGGACGCGAGCCCCGATCCGGCGCTTTAGGTATGGGGATCATGATATCCGGGATTGTATCGGCCGCCTGCACGATACGCAGCCGGTCCCTGAATTGGCCGGCGGCCGCGATCAGCGAGTCGGCACCCCCAGCGGGCGCACCCACGTACACAATTGATCTGACCGACTCCATGTCCCACAACGGCTGTCTCAGCAAGGCTCTAAAACCGCCGGAGTGAATCGTGCCTCCCGCCACGAACGCCACAATGAGCGTCCGTTCCGGTATTCGCGTCAGACGTGAAAACGAGGAGAACTGGCGAACCACATCGAGCACCGCGGCGACCTCGACGCCGTAGTTCTGCAGGTCCATGAAGTCGGCTCCTCCGAAGCTGCCCACCGCATCCAGGTGAGTGCATAACAAGACGGCCTCACGGGCGAGGACGGGATCCTTGCCGGGCACAAAGCCAACGACGTTGATTCCGGATCCCGTCGGATCCTCCTCGGCGATAATCTCTATCCGGAGGGGTCGCCGCAGGAGCAGAACTCCCTGGCCAATGGCGTCCGCCGAGTGAGCCCCCTCGAGGATGCGCGTTACCGACTGACTCGTCAGGTGCAGAACTCCTAACCCTCGCACGGACAACTGCGCGGGACTTGGTTTCAAGGTGCCCGACTCTACAAGGGCGAGCGGTACGCCTAGCTGGCGCAGCTGCTGGAGTCTGGAAAGCGGTGGCTTGCTGCGAAACAGAACCGGTATCGCAGGACCATCCCAAACCCCATCCTCATTTGCAACGCCAATGCCCGAGACGGCGGCGAACGCGTTGCCGGTGCGGCCGTCGGGCAGAAAGTCGATGCCGGGCCTCAGACTAACCGTATCAGTATTTCCAATGCGGACTCTCGAGGCCCTGACCAGGTTACGCGGCGTGGTGTACAACAACCTGAAGTCGCCCGCTGTAGCAGGTTGCAGGCCATACTCTTCCAGTCTCTGACCGACATAGGAGGCTGCCACGCCGTAGCCCACGGTTCCGTCGACTCGGCCACGCGCCGAGCGGTCGTGCAGGAACACGAGGTGCCGCCTGATTTGATTGACATCCCAGATCGGCGAGACGGGATTCGAAACCCTCGGTGCCTCGGGCACGGTGAGTGCACTGCATCCGACGCAGAACGCACCAATCAATAGGAGAAAAAGGCTACAGGTCTTCAAGAGGAGGTGGTGAACGTCAAGACATTCCAAAGGATAACTTCGATACCCGACCCACAATTGTCGGCGCGCGGTCAGTATAAAGAAAAAGGGGCGACCGTTGGCCGCCCCTTTCCTGCTCTGGACTTTGCGTGTGGTTACTCGATTGGCTCGCGGAACCGTGTTGGATCCGGCACGGAGTCGCCTACGCGGCGATTGAACCGGTCGAACGCTTCCTCAACCTCGCGCCTGTTTCTCTCGAGCAAGTCGACCTGACCACGGCGACGCGCTCTCGACTCAAGGCCATCAATGAGTTCGGCCTGCAGCACGATGAGTAGTTCTTTCTGGTTGGTGGTACGCTGAGACTTTCCAAACAGGTAGCGGATTCCAAAGAACCATGGCGGCAGATCCTTCAGGAAGGGTACGCCGGCACGCGAGACGGATTCCTCGGTTGAATACAATCCACCGATCACCGTCTGCTCTCCGTCGAGCAGCAGAACCTGCGTGTTGGCGGTGTTTCTGTCGATAATGATACCGGCAACGGAAGGTGTGCTACCCGACTTCTCGACTTTGACGTCCAAGTGTACAAACTCGAGGACGGGAGCTCCTGCCGTGTCGGCGGTGGCCTCCTTGACTAGGGTCGGTGTCACATCGATGATGATTCCGGTTGAGAAGAACTGAGTCACCGTGTTACCGGCGAAGTCCCTTACCTGAACCGGGATATCCGAACCGATCTGGATCGTGCCCTGCTCTCCGCTCTGTACCGTGACCTGCGGCTGCGCGATGGTTTCACCGACGCCCTGCGTCTCGGCTAGCTGGAAGAACTGCTTCAGGTCCGAAAACGGAATTTCTTCGGGGGAGCGAACGTAATCTTCAACGCCGTCGAAGATGTCGTCCGTCTTGAGGAAGAACTCGGATCTGTTTCCGCCGCCGCTTTGTCCGCCGCCTTGACCTCCGCCTTGTCCGCCCTGACCGCCGCCTAGGAAGACGCTCCAGTTAAGCCCCATCGAGCGGACCTTTGAGTGGTTCAGTTCGAAGAGAATCGCATTGATCTGAATTTCCCGGGTATCTTTATTAGCGGGCAGCAATTCCGCACCACCGAGGTCGGGGGCGCCTGCCCCAATCGCACCTACCTCACCCGCCGGCGCCTGCTCGACGATGAAGAAGCGGTCCGTCTCGCGGTACACAAGTCCGTTGTACTGGAGCACGAGTTCGAACGCATCCAGAAAGTGCATCGACGCAATCGACACTCCAATCGGGCTGGTGCGACCTTCCGGATCCACGACCTGCTTGCCCGTCACCCGCTGAAAAATGGGGTCGACGAACTCCAGGAAACGGTCAAACGGAGTTGACGGCAGCATAGACACCAGCTGATCAGGAGGGATGTATGCCCGGATCTGACGCTGAGGTGGAAGGTCCTGCCCGTCGGAGAGCTTTGGAAACGCTGCCGACAGCGCAACTACGGCCATGCCCAGCACAGCCAACTTCGTATGAGCTGAGGCGATCTTAAACTTCATGGTACTAACTCCAGAACGCACTTTTGGATGGATTTACTGGGATTCAATGGGAGACAATCGGACCGGCCCCAACGCTTGCCTGAAGCGTTCGCCGGTCTCCATCGTCATTTCAACTTCGTCGATGATACCCCCCCGATTGAGTCTTACAAGGACTCGGTCATTGGTGGGATCGATGAGGGTTACCTCACCAAGATAAACAGGATCACCGACACCTAGTGTTCTATACTCACCCTCCTCGAGGAAGATGGCCTTGTCGGCACCGACAATCGAGACCAAGCGCGCCTTCTCGACATCAAGATGGCCATAGGTATTCGGCGGTATCGACTCCATGATCAACGGGTAGAACGGGTTCAT
Source organism: Rhodothermia bacterium (assembly GCA_018679295.1). Lineage (GTDB taxonomy): Bacteria > Bacteroidota > Rhodothermia > Rhodothermales > JABDKH01 > JAHHLP01. The sequence goes on along the minus strand of JAHHLP010000164.1, from coordinate 7,190 downwards.
AATCGGCTTCATTTCCGGAAGCACATACGATGGAACGGGTGGACGCTCTGCCCCATCTTCCTTCGTGATAGGCAGCCCGTCGGACTCGTATAACCCCGCGATGCCCTCATCCCCTGCGCTGAGCCCCTGGGCTCCACCGTAGAAAGCGTCGATGTTCATGCTGAATGAGACCATCACCTGCATCTCGTCCTCCCCCGTTTCCTCGTTTTCAGTGACGAGGTCGATCTGGTCGAGGGTCAGGTCGCGCACCGCATAGAAGTTGCGGTTGTTCTCGATCTCCCAGATGAATTTGTATAGACTGGTGTAGTAGGCGCGGCCGCTTGCCTTGAAAGTGTAGGTGCCAAAGTCTTGGCCGGCCTTGTTAGCGGCGAAACGAACGTCAAAGTTCTTGAAGCCGCTGGCTGTCAGGCGGTTGAGGTAGCCAATAATGTCGGGCGTCTTGAGCTGGTCGGGTATGATCTTGTATCGGGCCCGCCACTTGGTTATGATCTCGCGCGCCACCTTTGACGATGAGGATTGTTCGGCCAGCAATGCGGTTACCTCCGCCTGCCGCAGCCGGGCGAGCTTCTCAGCCTTCTCGAGTCGCTCTACCTCTTTGGGTTGCTCGAAGAAAGTGACGTATACGCCGGCTCCGGCGATAAGCACCCAGCAGGTGGCCAGAATGATGATGTTGTATCCGAGGTTTGACATGTGACTCAGTCGTAGAGTTCAGTGGGGATCAGTTGGCAGCGGATACAGCCGTTGCCGGGGTAGTCGGATTGGCCGACTCGTTTTCGAGTACAACTTGCTCTCGCAGATATCGAGCAGCTTCCGGCAGTTCGATGCGAAGCGGCACCTTCATCTCGAAAGTATAGACGGGCCACTCCCGGATCTCGGAGAACGTTAACGAGGCGATCTGTCCATCAAGTCGCTCGGCCAGTGAGACGACCCGGTCTCGCGATGTCGCGTTGCCCTTGATCTCAACCATGTTGGCGCCGGCCGGACGCCACCGGTCAATCCAGATACCCTTGACTACACCTGCTTCGCGATTCGTGCTTTCGAGAGACCGGCTCCACTTGTCGCTTCCGATCAGTAGCGAGTCGAGCACAACAAGGGCGCGTTGATATCCGGTCGTGATGGCGCGAATACTATCCACGCGGGCCTGCAGCACGGCTGGATCCGCGTACGCGACATCCGTTGAATACTGCTCGACCTTATACTTTTTGGCGCTGATCTCGCTCTCGATCGTGAAGTAACGACCTACGAAGAAGACCACCGTCACGAAGAGAGCGCCGTATAGAGCAAAGACGTGCCAGGTAATCGGCAGTTTGATGCGGCGCCGGAGCAGCTTCTTGGGCAGAAGGTTGACATCTGCATATGCTCCCTGGTAAAGCTCATCTCCCGATAGGCGCAGGGCTACGGCAACCGCCAACGCAGCGTTACTGCTGCTTGTTGATTCCACGCCATCGGACTCAAACTTCGGAAGGTAGCTCCGAATCGATTCGACGCGCGTGTCCGAGAAGAACATTTTGAAGCTCTCTACGATGGCCTCTTCACGGTCATCGCTCAAGAGCAATACGTGCTGCACATCGCCGACACCGTACTCGTCCTGAAGCAGGAGAACGCGACTGCAAATCGTTTCCGGCGCGTCGTATGTCGTAATCGAGCGCAGGCTTTCGTAGTGAAGGAGCTTGTCATCCTCCATGAACATGACGAGCGTATCCTCGGCCCCGGCACGCACGACAAGCGTCTTGCGCGGCCCCATCATTGGCATCGAAGGGGCGAAGTCCGTCGCTGCGTCGCCATCCTCGTTCTCGACCGCCGCTTCCGACGCAGTCAGGAAGAAGGCAGCGCGGGCAAGCCCGTAGAAAAGAGAGACCTCGGCGTCCATCAGACGCACGGCCGGCATACGCGTCTTGCGCTCGCGAATGGCGGCCAGCGTCGCTGCTACCGGATCGTTTGGCTTGGACATGATTGCCAGCCGACGGCTCAGGCCGCCGTCCGACTTGGTCATTGGAAGAAACGCAACACGCTCTTCGTCGACCGTCGTATCCAGCTGCGCGGCAAGCAACTCTATCAGGAGGCTGTTGTCGATCTTGCCTTCGTCGTCTTCCTCCGTCTTCTTGGAGGTAGCCTCTTTCGCGATCTGTAGTTCGACGCACGTGACGTGGGCGGTCGAAACCGAAAAAGTAACAAGCGGATCCGGAAAGCCAATCTCGCCGCACTCTCCCAGTATTTCCTGGATCTCCATATCGAAAGTGCGAATGGGGGTGTCGACGCCTCCCCCCGCTTCACCACCGCCACCAACGCCTTCGCCGGCTCCAAACTCGGAACTCAGGAAGAGGTCGGAAGAGGAGCTGCCACCACCAAACTGGATAGTGAAGTCCCCGACCGGGCTATCGTCGTCAAGCGACTCGGCTGATCCCGGTAGGTCGATCTCGGCTCCAACAGTCGAGGACAGCTGGCGCGAGAATTTCTTGATTACCTCGGGACCATCGGGTCCGTCCTGAACCAGTACGGCGTGCAGCGACCGACCGGCGATATTCACGCCGAGGATGCTGTCTTTCGGTCGGGAAATGTTCATGGCTTAGTGGGATTCGGTCTTTTTTGGTCCTGGCGGCGACTTTCGACTGCCATTATCCGATTAGTTGCTTCAGACGTCGCTTGTTGTTGGCGTAATCCATAGCTGTTTCGGCGTTGATCAAACCTTGCTTAAGAAGCCGGGCTAGATCCTGCTCAAGTGTGGTTTGGCCGTTGGCCGTACTCTCCCACATCATCTGATAGATTTCACCGGAGTTGTCGTTCTTGATCGCCGCTCGGGCAGATGGCGTCATCCAGAGAACCTCCTTAGCGAGTATTCGCCCACCACCGACTTTCGGACATAGCTTCTGCGAGATGATGCAGCGAAGGACGTCCGCCAGACGGTTTCGAATTCGGTCCTGTTCGTCGGGCGGGTATTCTCCAATTATTCGGTCGATGCTTTCTACGGCCGAAGACGTGTGCAACGTTGAGAAGACCTTGTGACCAGAGTCCGTGATCTCGATGGCTGCAGATATGGTGGTCGGATCCCGCAGCTCTCCGATGACAACAATGTCCGGGTCTTGTCTGAGGGACTGCACGATTCCGTGCTTGAAACTGGGAACGTCCTTGCCAACCTCTCGGTGACGGACAATGCACTTCTTCGAGCCGTGCATGAATTCGATTGGCTTACTGATTACGACAACGTGACCGGCGAAGTCCTTGTTGTTCTCATCAATGATGGCGTCGAGTGTCGTGCTCTTTCCTGAGCCGGTGACTCCGGTCACCAACGTCAGTCCATCGCGAACGTGGCGGAACATGAGCCCCTTTTCGATCGCAGGATGAAAGTTCAGCGACTTGAGAGGACGCAGTTCGTCCTGAATCGCTCGCATGTTGAGGCCGATGTCGTCCAGGTCGAAGTACATCGTTGCACGGAATCGACGGCGACGTCCATCCTTGCCCTCGATCGGCAGCTGGTACGAAAGGTCGAGAGACCGCTCGTGCATCAGCGTCTCGGTCTGCGCCTTGCTGAGCAGGTTGAGCAGCAGAACGTTGGTCTCGTTGATGGTGTACTTTCCCATCCCCTCATCCGGCCGCTTGTCGCCGTCGACGCGGAACCAAATCGATCCGTTGCTGGCCGGCCCACCTAGATCAATATCACTGGCGTTGATCTCGAGCATGTGCTTGAGAAAATGCTCGATGTGGATTCGAAGTGCCGTCCGCTCCTTGTCCTCGAGAGCACGAATCTGCTCAACGAGGAACTCGATGCGCTCATCGCCCATCCGCGAATAGGGAACCGACTGAGCTACCTCCGAGCACACCTTCGGCATCGGCGGTATGAGTGTAGGTCGGCTGGCGACGCGCATGGCCTCCGGCAACTCCGGGGTTGCGCCCGCCTTCTTTACGGGGCCGCGATCTGATCCCGGCGCCGATGGCTTGCCCGGCTGCTGCTTCTCGTCCTGCTCTGGCAGCTTGCCGGAGCTCTGCATGGCCAGGATTTCCTTTAAACTCGGATTCATCGATTAGGCTTGGCTGTTAGCTCTTGATGGATACGCGTCGCGCTACAGGATGCAAGAAAGGGTGATTTACTACCGATTCACGACTTCATGAGGACCGGTGGAGTCCCACATTCGTATCGACCGGAACAGGGGTGCCTTAAGCAACACTGAGGCCGGATTTGAGCCTTCGAAAGACCAAGCGGAAAGAGCTCACCCAAGCCGGCGAACCGCACTTATGCCGGCGATTTGGCTAGCATTCGACGTACCGAAAGCAGCCAATCAATCGCGTGACAAAGCCCCCGTCCCACGGTTGGTCGACATTCCCCGCCTGGGACGGAGAACAGCGCTATTCTCCTTGGGAGACCGATCATTCTGGCTGTCGGAACGGGCTCGTCTGGATACGCGCGAAGACCTGCCCGCAGACCGCGATATCGAGACAGAGATGTTTCTCGCCGTTCCAAACGTGTACTTCAGCAAAGCGACCCACAACGCCGTGATCGCAAAGATCTCGATCGTCTCTTCCAAGACCTTCGAGAAATGCCGAAGAGTCTGGAACCCGCTGCGCCCGAAACGTTCTGCCGTCCATTCTCCGATTGCCGTACTGTTAGAGATCGCGGAGTACACGTTGAGTGGATGATCTGCCTCCAGGCCCTCGACGAAATCAAGCCCAACAGCGACCGCCATCGAGAAGACGCATACTGACACAAGCAACCGCTCTGCCCGCGTACGCATTTCGTTCCACAGAAAGAAAGCCATGTAGAGGCCGAGTAGTCCAAAGACAGGCATGAACGCCACGTGCCAGGTGTAGCTTGGAAACCAGCTGCCAAAACCGTCTCCCCCTGCACCTGAATCGCCCGCCGCTCCTGTCTGGTCGATAACAGTTGCCACACGTTCGTGAATCAGCGCTCCGTCGTCGACAGCCATGTACGAGAAGAACAGAGCGATCACGAGCCACGACCACCGGATGCGTCGGGCGGCTTGACGGGCTACGGAAATAGCATACACAAACCACAACGATGCCGCGACAAGGATGGTTTGTGTAACCGCTACGAAAGAGGCGAGGGAGTCTTCCCTGGTGGCATTGAAGAGGCGCCGTATTGGGCCGAGGTCGATCAGACGTCCGTAGTTGACGTGGTAATCAAGGACAACGAGCAACAACTCGACCGTCACCATGGTGAACAGGAGGATCCGGACTACCCTGTCCGCGTCGATGCTAAGCCGTACGTCGAGCAGGTCGCCGCGCGAGGCATCAGAATGTTGTGATCGCGCCATGTCTCGGTATTTCGATTTGACGATCGGGCAATGCGACTAAGAAGAAGGCCGATTGTACCGATAGAATTCGTATCGACTACCGAAAACCCTCGCTTTAGCTGACGGGCTGCGCAGACATAGATCCCTTTTCAAATGTGGCTGTGACGTCTGCTCATTGGATCACACTCTGAGAAACAACAAAGGGCGACCCTTTTCAGAGTCGCCCTCGCTGAATCCAGTCGTGAACGGATGCCTACTTCTCGAAGAAAGAAGTCATCCGGATCTGTGTGCCGCCGGGTGTTCCGTTCCAAATCGTGGTGAGGGCCGGCGATGCCTCACGGTAGTGAATCTCGGGATTGCCATGAAGCCAGGCCGTTGAAAGCGAAGTCGCTGATCCGTAGAGGTCCGCTCCACCGCCGAGCTCGAAGTCGCCTTCGCTGTACATCTGGGCCCATACTTGGGCGCCTCCCGTGATATTGACATCACCTCCGCCGTAAAACGCGATGCTGCTTTCGTCGCCAGCGCTGTATCCGCTGCTTCCAACCGTTGCGTTTCCATTGACGTCAATATCGCCGGTGACAAGAAATGCCACATAGCCGTCGATGACCACGTCATTCACCGTAAGATCTCCATTGATCAACCAGACCATCGGTTCGTCGCGCGTTCCACCGGCAAGTACGCCGGATAGAATCGTTGACTCCGAGGTCGTGGTCGCGAACGCAGCGTACTCGCTAACATCGAACTCGGGAATCTCTACGGAAGCGGCGTAACTCGTATGGTCGGCACCGTCCGGATTGTGGGCAGGCTGGAATTTGGTATTCCGATGCGTGCCACTCGCAGAACCGGAGTAGGTGCCGAAGCCCTGAATTCGCTTGTTCCCCTTTCCATTCACCTCGAGGTCTCCGTTCGTGTGGAAGTTCGCATTCAGGTCGCCGCCAGCATATACGCTAGCGGTTCCCGCGTTACCACTTACGCGCAAATCCCCTTCGCTGAGCAGCGCGTAGTTCATGAACTCTGGGACCTCTGAGGCCGCGCTTGGAGCCGATGTGCTGCGGAAGAATTCTCCCCGAAGCCGATACGTAGACTGATCTCCAGAGGCATTCGGGAGGTCGCCAATGGAAGTTACAATTGCCCTATTCCCACTGACGGAGATCGTTACATCGTAGTTGGCCCGTTCAAACTGTCCACCGAAGTTCCTTGACGCGAAGGACTCGGCCAACGCCTGCTTCGCAAGGTTGAATCCGTTGACCGCCGCACTTCGAGCAATCGTCTCGTATTGGTGATTAGCAACTCGCTCAGAGGCCTTCATGAGACCTCGCTTGGTGTTGCCCGTGTACAGTGCGCTCATCGCTGCGAAAGCTGCGATCGCTAGTAAAGCTGCTTTACCCATTGTTAGAATTCAGGTCTAGGTCGCGTACGGCTCGCCTGGCTCATGTAACTAATCTCTGCCGAGTGCAACGCGGTTATGTACTCATGTCATGGAACTGACTGTATTCGGCGGAATTGTTGATATGCCGAAAAGAAGTGTTAGCACGAGTATCGGCGACGTCAGATGCGCGTTTAAGCAGGTTGGGGAGTTTTTTGTCGCGGGAGAAAGACAAACCCCCTCCTCATCAACCGAAGAGAGGGCTTGTCCAAGCGACTCGCGGCATTGGCGAACCAGTCGTCTGCTATCTTTCGTTGTAGCCGTCGAGGCGCAGCGATTGCTCGCGTTGCTGCCAGTTTTGCGAAAGCCCCGACGACGGAGCGCGGTAATAGATCCTGGGATTTCCTTGCAGGTTGGCTTCGCCCTTCGTCGCGATGCTGCCATAGATGCTCGGATTTCCATTTAGGCTAACGTCGCCTGCAGCGTACATCTGCGCAGAGATGTCGACGCTGCCCGCTACCTCGATGTCACCGGCCGCGTAGAGACCAAGAGAACTCTCGTCAGGCCCCGTGTAACCG
>JAHHLP010000214.1 GCA_018679295.1 Rhodothermia bacterium | reverse complement strand
GGGCAGGGTTCTCTTCCAATTGATAGATCGACAGACGTCTGCTCAGGCCCTCGGCAAATCCCCCTGCCCCTTCGTCGGCAATACGGCGCGATACATCAGCCACGTGTCGACGCACCGCGCTGCCTCGCGTCCTTCAGAAATCGCCCACACGACCAGCGATTGACCGCGACGCATATCGCCGGCAGTAAATACGCCGGGAATGCTCGTCATGTATTTGTCGTCAGATCCGACGTTGCCCCGGTCGGTCAGTTCAACGTTCATGGCCGCGGCGACGCCGTCCTCCTCCGGGCCGGCATACCCGATGGCGAGCAGCACGAGGTCGGCTCTCCACCGCTGCTCCGAGTTCGGCACCTCAACGAAACGGCCGTCGTCTCCACGAATTACGTTAACTGTCACCAGCGTACTGACCTGACCATTCTCTCCTCCTTCAAACGCCTTCGTCATGATGCTCCAGTGACGGTCGGCACCTTCCTCATGCGACGATGAGGTGCGGAGGATCATGGGGTAGAAAGGCCAAGGCTGATCTTCCGGCCTCTCCGGTGGTGGCACCGGTAAAAGCTCGAACTGGGTCACGCTGTTTGCACCCTGGCGGTTAGCAGTCCCGACACAATCACTTCCCGTGTCGCCTCCACCGATAACGATGACGTCCTTACCGCCCGCAAGGATCGGCTGCGTTCCGTTAACCCGGATCTCGTCGCCTTCCACGCGCTTGTTCTGCTGGTGAAGGTAGTCCCATGCGAAATGGATCCCACGCAGGTCGCGGCCCGGCACGGGAAGATCTCGAGGCAGTGTGGCGCCGCCGCAAAGAACGACGGCGTCGAACTCTCCGAGCCGCTCCACAGGATAGTTGACACCAACATTCGTATTCGTCTGAAATACGACGCCCTCCTTCTCCATGAGGTCGATGCGCCGATCGATAACCCACTTCTCAAGCTTGAAGTCCGGTATACCATATCGAAGCAGTCCGCCGATCCGGTCGTGCCTCTCGAACACGGTTGCGCTGTGCCCGGCGCGGTTCAACTGATCCGCCGCCGCAAGTCCGGCCGGACCCGACCCGACAACCGCAACGCGCCTTCCCGTCCTGTTTTGAGGCGGAGCGGGCGTGACCCATCCTCTCTCAAAAGCCGTCTCAACGATCGTCTTCTCGATCTCCTCGATCGTGACCGGATCATCGATAATTCCGAGTACGCAGGCCGACTCGCACGGGGCGGGACAGATGCGTCCGGTAAACTCTGGAAAGTTGTTCGTCTGGCTCAGACGTCGGTAGGCATCCTCCCACCGGTCGCGATACACCAAATCATTCCAGTCGGGGATGATGTTTCCTAGCGGACAACCCGACTGACAGAAAGGCACGCCACAGTCCATACAACGCGACGCCTGTTTCTGAAGCACTTCCAACTCGAAGGGCTCATAAATCTCGTTGAAGTCCTTCAGACGGTCTTCGACGGCACGCCGCCTGGGAAGCGTTCTCTTCGTCTCGATGAATCCTGTTGCCTTACCCATCTATCTCGCTAAGTCTTATCGGTGGTTGACCGGCCTGCCTACTGGTGGGCGTCTTTTCTAGTCCGGCCGTTGCATTGCCAGACGGCATGCACGACGACCAACAAATCGGCTATGCAGCCACGTGCCCGGCCGCCTCCCTCGCAACGTGCTCGCGTTCGAGTCGCTCCAGTGCAAGCCGGTACTCGGTGGGAAGTACCTTCACGAACTCGTCCGCCGCTGAGTGCCAATTCTCGAGAACCCACGCCGCGACGTCGCTGCCCGTGTAGCGCAAATGGCGTTCAATAAGTTCGCGCAGTTCGTCGAGGTCTTTCTCAGACTCGACCGCATGCAGCTCGACCATCTCCATGTTGCACCGCAGCGTCCGGAACTCGTGCGTCCCGTCCATCACGTATGCGATTCCCCCGCTCATTCCCGCAGCAAAATTTCGACCCGTCGGGCCGAGGACCACAACGCGTCCACCGGTCATGTATTCGCAGCCATGGTCCCCGACCCCCTCGATGACGGCCCGTGCTCCACTGTTCCGGACCGCGAAGCGTTCGCCCGCGCGACCGCGTACGAAAAGCTCGCCGGACGTGGCGCCGTAAAGAGCGACGTTGCCGATGATGATGTTGGTGTTTGGGATGAAGCCGGCATCAGCCGAGGGTTGAACAACCAGCCGTCCACCCGACAGTCCCTTGCCGAGGTAATCGTTGGCATCTCCCTCGATATGCAGCGTGACGCCCTGCGCGAGGAAGGCACCGCAGCTCTGCCCCGCCGATCCGCTGCCGTAGATCTTGATGGTGTCCTCCTCCAGCTTATCCTGTCCCCTCCGGGCAGCAATTGTGTGACTCAGGAGCGTACCCGTCGTCCGGTCCAGATTGGAGATGGGAGTAACGATCTCGACACGCCGGCCCTGCTCGATCGCCTCTTCTGCCGCGTCGATCAGCCGACGATCGAGGACCTGGTCGAGATTATGATCCTGCCGATCGGCAGCAAACTGCATGAGATATTCGGGCGTCTCTGGGACTTGGATGATCGGCGTCAAATCCAGGTGCCGCGCTTTCCAGTGCGTTACGTTCTCGCGCGGAGCCAGAAGGTCAGCTCTGCCCACCATGTCATCCAGTGAACGGAATCCGAGGCGGGCCATGATGCCGCGCAGTTCCTCGGCCACAAAGTGGAAGTAGTTGATTACGTGCTCCGGCTCACCCGCGAACTTCTCGCGCAGCGCGGGATCCTGCGTAGCGATTCCAACCGGGCAGGTGTTCAGATGACACTTGCGCATCATGATGCACCCCAGCGCAACGAGCGGAGCGGTAGCGAAACCGAATTCATCGGCACCAAGAAGCGCAGCGATTGCTACATCGCGACCCGTCTTGAGCTGACCATCGCACTCTACCTTGATACGGGTGCGGAGTCCGTTCACGACGAGCGACTGATGCGTCTCGGCCAAACCCAACTCCCACGGAAGACCCGCGTGCATAATCGAGGTTTGTGGCGATGCACCGGTCCCACCGTCGTACCCTGAGATCAAGACAACGTCTGCCTTTCCCTTCGCAACACCCGACGCAATCGTTCCGACTCCAATCTCCGAAACGAGCTTCACGCTGATGCGGGCCGAGGGGTTGGCGTTCTTCAGGTCGTAAATGAGCTGCGCCAGATCCTCGATGGAGTAGATGTCGTGGTGTGGCGGTGGCGAAATAAGGCCCACGTACGGGGTCGAATGACGCGTGCGAGCAATCCACGGATACACCTTCTTGCCGGGCAACTGTCCGCCTTCGCCCGGCTTTGCACCCTGCGCCATTTTGATTTGGATCTCATCGGCACTGGTCAGGTAGTCGATCGTCACCCCGAATCGCCCGGACGCCACCTGCTTTATCCTGCTCCGTCGTAGACTGTCGCGCCTGTATCGATCCGGGTCCTCTCCTCCCTCACCCGTGTTGCTGCGCCCACCGATCCGATTCATTGCCTCAGCCAGCGCTTCGTGCGTTTCCTTGCTGATTGATCCATACGACATCGCGCCTGTTTTGAAGCGCTTGACGATCTCTGTCCACGGCTCAACCTCGACCAATGGGATAGACCGGTCCGTCGTGTCTCTAAAGTCGAGCAGGCCTCGCAGCGTGCCAAGCTGTTCATTCTGCCGATTGATACGATCCGCGTAATCCTGATAGGTACCGGCGTCATTTTTCCTCACGGCGTCCTGCAGCCGCGCAATCGTCATCGGGTTAAAAGCATGATGCTCACCGTTGCGACGCCACTGGTAGACGCCGCCCGGCGACAGATCCCGTTCCCCCCCGACGTCGGCGACCGGAAAAGCGGTCTCGTGCCGCATGCGGGCTTCTTCTGCGATTACCTCGAGATCTATACCGTCCAGACGTGAGGCTGTCCCGCAAAAGTACTTGTCCACCACTACGCGTGAAATCCCAATCGCCTCGAAGATCTGGGCGCCGCAATAGCTCTGCAGCGTCGAGATGCCCATCTTCGACATCACCTTCAGAAGTCCTTTCCCGACGGCCTTAACGACGTGACCCCGAGCCTCCCGGAAGCCGGTGTCGCCGAGACGACCTTCGCGCACGAACTGATCCACGGTTTCAAAAAGCAGGTACGGATTGACTGCGCTGGCCCCGTAGCCAATCAGCAGAGCAAAGTGATGGACCTCACGCGGCTCCCCACTCTCAACGACGATGCTGCACGCGAGGCGACGACCGGTCCTGTTGAGGTGGTGATGCACGGCCGAGACAGCAAGCAGAGCCGGAATCGGAGCTTGGGTGTCGTCCGCCCCCCGGTCGGACAGAACGAGGACTGCTTTACCTGCCGCTACCGCCTCACTGGCATCTCGACAAAGCTTGTCGACGGCGTTCCGGAGAGCCGCCCCACCCCCGCCCACCTCATACAACATCTGCAGTGTCCCGACAGCGAGGTGCGGATGATTAAGATCACGGATTGACTGCAGCTGCTCATTTGTCAGGATTGGCTGCTCGAGCTTTAGCCGGCGCGCGTGCTGAGGAGTCTCAGTGAACAGGTCTCTTTCCGGGCCGACGTTCATGTTTAGCGACGTCACCAACTCCTCTCGAATTGCATCGAGGGGTGGATTCGTAACCTGGGCAAAAAGCTGCTTGAAATAGTCGTACAGCAGTCTTGGCTTGTTTGAGAGTACGGCCAGCGGCGTGTCGTTACCCATCGAGCCAAGGGGCTCCTTGCCGTCCTTCGCCTTCGGCCTAATCAGGATGCGAAGGTCTTCCAACGTATACCCGAACATCTTCTGCCTGCGGAGCAATGTTGCGGGATCGCGCTGCTCTTCGGTCGATTCGATTTCCGGTGGCTCAGGAAGCGGAATCCGCTGCTCTCGCAGCCACTCCCCGTACGGGCGAGCGCCCGCAACTCGAGACTTGATCTCGTCGTCGCTGATGATGCGCTGTTCCTCGAGGTCCACCAGGAACATGCGGCCGGGCTGAAGCCGACCCTTCTCTACAATCGTAGCCGGGTCGAAATCGAGTACGCCGGTCTCAGATGAGAGCACAACGAAACCGTCTGAGGTCAGCGTGTAACGTGAAGGCCTTAGGCCGTTTCGGTCGAGTACGGCACCCACGTAACGGCCATCGGTGAACGGCACCGTCGCCGGGCCGTCCCACGCTTCCATCAAGCACGAGTGATAATCATAAAAAGCTCTCTTCTCCTCACTCATCGTTTCGTGACGCTCCCACGCCTCGGGGATGAGCATCATTATGGCGTGCGGAAGCGACCGGCCCGTGTGTACCAGCAGCTCGAGAGCGTTGTCCAGAATCTGGGAGTCACTGCCGCCCGCGGTAAGCACCGGCTTCAGCTTCTCGATGTCGTCTCCAAAGAGGTCTGTGCCGAAACGCGCTTCCCGAGCGTGCATGCAGTTGAAGTTGCCGCGCAGCGTATTGATTTCTCCGTTGTGACACAGATAGCGAAAGGGCTGCGCCAGCGGCCACCGCGGATTCGTATTGGTGCTGAATCGCGAATGAACCATCGCCAGAGAGCTCATCATCGAAGGCTCCCTGAGATCCGGGAAATAGAGAGGAACCTGGTCGGGCGTCAGCATCCCTTTGTACACGAGCGTCTTCGAGGATAGACTGGCGATGTAAAAGGAGACCGGATGCGTCGTTGACATCGTGAGGCGCTTCTCGAGTACCTTACGCACGACGAAGAGCCTGCGCTCGAAGGCCGCCTGGTCCGGCTGGTCAGAACCCTTGCCGACCGCAAAGTGCCAAAGCTCCGGTTCCTTTTCTCGGGCGGCATGGCCCAGCGAACTGTTATCCGTGGGAACGCGCCTCCATCCGAGAAAGACCTGTCCCTCCGCTCGAATCGTCTGCTCAACCACGGTCATGCAGTATCGCCGATCCTCGAGAGTCGTCGGAAGGAAGGCGAGGCCGACTGCATAGTTACCCGGCGCAGGAAAATCCGAGCCAAACTCGCGCGCACGATCCGAGAAAAACGCATGCGGCATCTGCACCAGGATGCCGGCACCGTCGCCGGTACGATCGTCGCATCCGCAGGCTCCGCGGTGCTCAAGGTTGAGCAGGATCTCGAGCCCCTTGGACACGATGTCGTGCGTCGGGCCGGAATGCAGGTTGCAGACAAATCCGACTCCGCACGCATCCCGTTCCTCCAACGGGTCGTACAGCATCGGGCGGGGTCTATCAGGCACGTTCATGGTCGCTCTCGTCTTCTATCTCAAGCCCCTTAGGACTGAATGTCGTGTGGTGGATTTTGCTTATGGAATTAGGCAAAAGTGCCCATGTGCCTAAATCCCATTTGGGTGATAGCAAAAAATTTTATGTTGGTGAAGCCTGCAATGCGGTACGCGAGGTCGTGTTTGCTCGGCGAGCGGCTCCATCCTGCTGCTCGGCAGGTGGCTTCGCGCCGGCGTGCAGCAAGCCGTAGCATATGCCGTCGGACAGAGCCTGCCAGCTGGCATCGATGATATTCTCAGAAACACCCACCGTATTCCAGGTTCTTTCTCCGTCGTGATGCTCGATAAGCACGCGTACGGAGGCAGCCGTTCCTTTCTCGGGTGTCAGGACGCGCACCTTGTAGTCCGTCAGGCGGATCCGGCCGAGTTCCGGATAGAACGATGACAGCGCGTTCCGGAGTGCGAGCGAGATGGCATCGACCGGACCGTCTCCCTCGGCGGCACCGAGCTCGCGGTGGCCGGCGACGCGTACCGCGACCGTGGCCTCGGAGTGGTGGTGTTCGCCGGCGTCCATCTCGGATCGGACGCGCAGCCGTTCCCGTTCGAAGTAGCTGACACGTTCGCCGCGCATCGACCTGACGAGGAGTTCAAACGACGCCTCCGCGGCCTCAAACGAATACCCGAGGTTTTCAAGCTCTTTGATACGCGCGACAGCACGTGCCGCCTCGTCGGTTCCGCTGACATCGAGCCCGAGCTCATCCGACTTGTAGACGACGTTGCTTCGGCCACTTAGATCAGAAACCAACACACGTCGGCGATTCCCGACCGTCTCTGGAGGAAGATGTTCGTACGCCCTCGGGTACTTCATGACGGCGGACACGTGGATGCCTCCCTTGTGAGCGAAGGCACTTCTGCCCACATAGGGAGCCCTGTCCACCGGATCGAGGTTGGAGATGTCGTTCACAAACCCGGCGAGATCCGCGAGCGCGCCCAATTTCTCATCCGAGACACACTCATGGCCCATCTTAAGCTGCAGACCGGGGATTACGCTGCACAGATCGGCGTTGCCGCAACGCTCACCAATGCCGTTAATCGTCCCCTGGACATGCGCCACGCCGGACTCGACTGCAACCAACGTGTTGGCCGTGGCGCAACCGGAGTCATTATGCGTGTGAATCCCCAGCGTGCAGTCGAATTGGTCATACACGTCGGCGACGATGCGGCGGAGTACAGACGGCAGAGTCCCGCCGTTGGTGTCGCAAAGCACGAGCACGTCCGCACCCGACTCCGATGCTGCCTGCAGCGTTGCGAGCGCATAGGCGCGGTCAGCCTTGTATCCGTCGAAGAAATGCTCGGCGTCGTAGATGACGCGGCGCCCCTCGGAGCGAAGGTATCGGACCGATGATGCGATGATCTCGAGATTCTCTTCCAGCGTTACGCCAAGCGCGACTTCGGCGTGTAGCGTCCAGCTCTTTCCAAAGATTGAGACAGTCTCCGTTGCGGCCTCAAGAAGTGCGCGAAGGTTAGGATCATCCTCGGGCGCGTTTGAACGCCGACGCGTTGAACCAAATGCGCAGATCTGTGCATGCTTCCATTCTTCGTCTCGGGCGCGGTCAAAGAATTCCTGGTCCTTCGGATTTGAACCGGGCCAACCACCCTCAATAACATCGATGCCGAATTCGTCAAGCTTCTTCGCGATAAGGATCTTGTCCAGAGCAGACAACGAAACATGCTCGCCCTGCGTACCGTCGCGAAGTGTGGTGTCGAAAAGTTCGATTCTCATAATTTGTCAGGCTGATAAGAGACCGGCGTTGCGAGCGTATTCGAAAACGTTTCCTGCCTTCAGGATGTCGGCGACGTCACCAAGGGGCTGCAGGAGATATTCCTGACCTGTAGACCGATTGGTAAGCTTGCCGACGGTAGTGTCGATTTCCAGCTCATCACCAGTGCGCACCTCTTCGATGAGTCTCCGCCGAGACTCGAACGGCACGAGGAATCCTCCGTCTACGGAGTTGCGATAGAAGATGCGCGCATAGGTCTCCGCGACGAC
>JAHHLP010000424.1 GCA_018679295.1 Rhodothermia bacterium | reverse complement strand
CCGACAGAATCTTGTCAAACGAGCGCGAAACCGGATACCAGGCCGATCGATCATACAATCGCCAGGCGATTCTTCCCTTCAGCCGCGACTTCAGCAGTTCTTTGTCCGCTTCCAGATCCGCTACCGTGAACTGATATTCTTCGCCTTCCTCAATGGACTCAGTTCGCTGGTCACCCTCAACAATGGATAGGCCTTCATCTTCAGCGTACGCAAGAAATTCCGCCAAATCCTCATCACTCAGCTCGAACCCGTCCACAAATTCGGTGAGACCTTTCGCCCACATTTCACGAAAATCGGATCCTTGACGGTCTATCCAACCACGCACGAATGGTGATTCGAGGTTCTTGCCGAGCACGACCTGCATCAACGGCGACAACGAGTCTGCTTGGACGATAACATCCGGCAGTATTCCACCTCCTCCTATGACTACCCGGCCTCCATCGGTCTGATACTTCAGAGAGTCTGGAATGCTGGACAGGATTTCTTCGAGGTCGAGTGTCCTGTCCTCGCGGCGCTGCTCGATCTTGCTCATGTAATACCCTTCTCGATCACCCTCCTCGTAAGGAGTCTGGATGAGCCTGCCGGACGGCGTATAGTATCTCGAGATGGTGACTCTCAGGGCACTGCCATCGTTAAGGACATACTGCTTCTGAACTGTGCCCTTTCCAAACGTGCGCCGTCCCAGGATGAGAGCCCGATCGTGATCCTGTAACGCGCCGGCTACAATTTCACTCGCCGACGCCGAGTTCTCATCGACGAGGACGATGACCGGTTTGTCCTCGAAAAGCCCGCCGGGCTTTGAGGTGTACTCTTCGTTCGTATCCGGGAACCGACCGCGCGCTGTCACGATGGTCTTCCCTGCACCGAGGATTTCATCCGTTACGCGAACGGCCATGTGCATGAAGCCACCTGCATTGCCACGCAGGTCTAGTATCATCCGCTCCATGCCTTGAGACTTGAGTTCGGTTACGGCATCGCGGAACTCCGAATGAGTTGTGCGAGCGAATCGATTCAGCTTGATAAACCCTGTTTGGGCGTCAAGCATGTAGGCGGCCTCGAGCGTATTGATCGGGATCTTGTCTCTCGTGATGTTGAATTTGAGATCGCGCCCATACCCCGGCCGCTTGACAGTAACACCAACTTCGGTGCCACGGGGCCCTTTCAGGTTTTGCTGAACATCCTCGTGCGTGTACCCAATTGCCGAGCTGCCGTCGACCGCGATGATGCGGTCCCCTGACAGGAGCCCGACCTCTTCACTCGGACCGCCGGGAAGCGGATTCAGAACAGCCAGCGTATCCTTGCTGTCCGGGCCCGGTATTAGCTCATACGAGATGCCAATCCCTTCGAAGGAAGCGTCGAAGTCCTCAT
The DNA here is from genome assembly GCA_018679295.1 of Rhodothermia bacterium. GTDB lineage: Bacteria > Bacteroidota > Rhodothermia > Rhodothermales > JABDKH01 > JAHHLP01. The sequence goes on along the minus strand of JAHHLP010000424.1, from coordinate 1,391 downwards.
TCACTTTCGCCATGCGCTCGGCATTGATATAGATCGAGTGTGGGTCCAGACGTTTCAGCATCCCTTCGATGGCGCGCTCCGCAAGCTCAGAGGAGTCGACATCTTCTACGTATCGCTGCGTGATAACCAAAAAGGCATCCTCAAGCTTCTTCAAGGATTTGTAGGCGCTGTCGTCAGAGAGATAAGTGCCGAGACTCAGTCCTAGCAGCACACCTGTTGACAGAAGAATGGCACCGACCCAGACAAACGTGAAGCGCTTCATAATTGAAGGGATGATTTCCTCAAAAGACTCTTACCGATCAACGTAGTATATCGGGCAATTGTTGCGCAGACACAAACGGGTCACCGTGAATGGCCTGAAACGATCCGGAGCCGGCTGGCCCCGAGCGTTGAGCAAGACGGCGGACTTATATTGACCCGACCATTACAGTCAAAAGATACATCCCGCTGCCTGCCGGCTTCTGTGTGTGAATCGCGTCCTTCTAATCACTTCAATATTCGTACTTGGCCTCCTCGTCGGATTGCTGGTGCTGGCGTATTTCGCTTATGTGATCGAGACGGGACCTCCCGAATCGTGGACGATTGATGAGCTGGGCTCCGACGTTACTGTTAGTTGGTCGCCATTCGGGATAGCTGCCGTCGAGGCCGAAGGAACGATGGATGCGATGATCGGGCTTGGTTATGCGCAGGCCTCGAGAAGGACTTGGCCTCTCCTCCTCTATCGCGCCGCCGCTTTGGGGCGGCTATCCGAAGTCGCTGGTCTCGCCGGTCTTGATTCGGACCGCGCAGTTGTAAGACTTGGCATCGGAGAGGGAGCGGGTGAAGCCTTCGCCTCTCTAAGTGATGATCATCGCGCGGCGCTCGCCGCGTACGCAACCGGCGTTAACGCAGCCCTTCAGGACCGCAGGATACTCCGTGATCCGGCGCTGATCTTGTCGGGAGTCGAGCCGCGACCGTGGGAGCCCTGGCACTCCATTGCAATTGAACGCCTCTTCGCATGGCTGGGGACCGACGCCATCGTAGACACCGTCGCCGTTCGGAGACGCCCCACCCGTGAGGCGCTCCTGCTGCATGACTTTGACCGCAGTGCCGTCGTTACGTCAAGCTCGAAGCTTGAGCACGGTATCTACGCGCGGTTCGTATTCGGATCCTCGGCACTGCCGGTCCTTTTCGAGGCGCGAGTCAGTTCCGTCTACGGAGAAGATGTGCAGGGAGCAACCCTCCTGGGAACCCCCTTCTTCCTTACGGGCGGGACGGACGAGCGTGCCTGGGCGATTCGGCCTTCGGGAAGGTATAGCGCTCATCCGATAGGTTCGGCATTCAACCCGTCCGTTTCGCACCGCCGGATTCAACTGCCGGACGGGTCGGAACAACTCGTGTCTATCCTGGCC
>JAHHLP010000188.1 GCA_018679295.1 Rhodothermia bacterium | reverse complement strand
GGACAGGTCCGATACGAGTGGGTCGCAACGAACCGTCTTTTCTTGTCCGCATCTGCATGGAGCAGCAAGTACGAACTCTCAAGGCCTACGCTATCACCATTGCGGGAAAGTCTGTTCATCGAGGATTTCAACGAGATAAATCAGACGGGCGTTCGCGTAGACTGGCAGTTCGCTGCCGCCCAAAGGCACCTGCTTGCAGGCAACATAGAAGGGTCCCATACACGCAGCAACTTCTCGTTCTCGCTGGATCCGTTGGGTGAGACCGTCGCGGTCGCAAGGGACCTCCAGCCAATTGTCTCTGTTGTGAGCGGCTACCTCGAGGACCGCGTCTCGTTGTCGAGCAGCAGCACCATGACGGTCGGGTCCAGATTCACCTTCATCCCTGATCAGGAGAAGCTCCTGACGGAACCGAGGCTTGAGTTTCGCCAGGACCTAAGTTTGGGTTTGGGAATCGTCACGGCCCGCCTGGCAGCCGGCCGGTATCGTCAATACCTCAATTCCTTCGACGTAACGACGTCAGGGATCGCTACCCTTCTACCCGTGCTGCGTTATTGGCTGCCCGTCGGTCGAAGCCAGGATATTCCGCAGGCCGATCACGTAGCGGCTGGTGTCATGCTTCAGCCAAATCGAGCCTGGGAATTGGGGGTGGAGTCTTTTTACAAGAGACAGCGCAAGCTGCTCGTTCCGGACTACGAGCGCGAGTCGGCCGAAGAACCCGTCCTCGCCGAGGCGCGCGGTTACGCGTACGGCGTTGCGATGTCTATAAACCGCGACGCGGAACCACTCCAGGTAGAGGTGAGATACGAGTTTGAGGTGGTACGCCGTCGTCTAAAGGAGAGGTTCGATGGTGGATATAGACCGGTTCCGTGGGAGGCTCCGCACCGAATCACCGTCTCCGTGCATACGACTCCGACCCGGTTCGTAACAGCTTTCGCACGATGGCAAACATGGTGGCAAAGGCCGTGGGCGTTCAGACAATCGTACTACGACTATCTCGAACCCGAACCGAATACACGACTGTTTGGTGACGTCGACCTCTCTGAACCCGAACAGCACATTCTTCCTGCGTTCTCGCAGCTGGACGTCGGAGCCGGCATCACTTTCACAAAATCCGGGCTGGACATAGATCTCCGCGGCACCATTACGAACGTGTTCGGTCGAGACAACATACGCGACTGGAGTCTAGTTGATACCGGGAATGGATCTTACCGGCGAGATTCTCGGCTGGCGACACCGTTCCTGCCATCCGTCTCGCTCTCTGTGGGATGGTAGTACGAGGCCGGTAGATGTCGACGGGTGAGCCCGTGACCGTTTACGCGCTTTCTCTGTCTCACGTGTCACACGGAAGAACTAATCGTGACACATCTACGCGCGGAGGCTCCTATGAACCGATTGATTGCACCGGTGATGTGCTTGATGCTAGCTGTTCTTGCACTCTTCGGCTGTGATTCGGATTCCAGCAACGTCGACGACTTCGTCATCACCTACGAGGTAGAATTCGACGCGTCCAAACTCAGCCCGAACGTCACCAATACATACTATCCGCTCACACCCGGTACAACGTATCGACTCAAAGGGCAGACCGAGGACGGAGAAGAACTCATCGTAATCGAGGTGCTGGACGATACTAGGCAAGTAGCGGGCGCAACTACCCGCATCGTTCTCGACCGGGTGTTTCTGGACGGAGAGTTGATCGAGGAGACGTTCGACTGGTATGCGCAAGACGCGGACGGGAACGTCTGGTACATGGGCGAGGACTCGAAGGAGTACAGCGGCGGAAGCGTCGTTTCGTCGGAAGGCTCGTGGGAGGCAGGCATAGACGGTGCGCGCGCGGGGATATTAATGCCTGCAATACCGACCGTTGGACAGGCGTATCAGCAGGAATTCGCAGAAGGTGAAGCGGAAGACCGCGGGCGGGTGCTGGGTCTTGGCGAAACAGTTACGGTCCCGGCAGGCACGTTTACCGACTGTATCCGGATCGAGGACACAACTCCACTTGAGCCGGATGTAGAGGAGCACAAGTTCTTCTGTCCGGACGTGGGAGTCGCGCTCGAAGTGGACCTGGAAGACGACATCCGTTTTGAACTGCAGTCGATCGAACGCCCACAGGCCGAGTAGGATGTGCCTAGTCGCCGGCCGCGTCAGATTGCAGTGACGAGCCAAGCCACTCCGACCGGAAGGTGCGAGCAGCGCTAGATACAGGAAGTCCAATCTCTTCGTAGGTAGTGACGCGAAGAGATGGATCAGACGTGACCGTAAGATGCGATGTGAGGGCCTCGCCGTTCTGGATGTATGTCACCTCGACCACATCACCGCTGACCCACTCATCCATGGCGCCCCGAAGGTAGGACGCATCCGGGACACCCCGGCCATCAACACCGACAATCACACTGCCGCGCTCGAGTCCAGCCTCGTAGAGCGGACTTCCAAGCAAGGGTTCTTCGACGAGGACGGCACCACCGCTCGCTTCATCCGACAATTCCGAGCCGAGCCAGACACTCCCCGGCCGTGCTGCGACAACGGCGAATCCGGCAAGTCCGAGAAGACGTTCATAATCCATGACCTCGGTACCTCGTACGTGGCGACTGAAGTAATTGCCGGCAAACTTCTCGTCGCCTGTGACGTCACCCAGCACTGTCTCGAGGTCTTCCAGCGTGTACGGCCTTTCCGAACGACCGTATCGCTGCCACAGCGCACGCATGTATTCGTCGAGCGAGCTGGCATGGCGGCTCCGCAATTCCAGATCGAGTCCGAGAGCCAGGGCGTCGCCTCCGGTGTAGTACGATATGAATGTGTTCCGCCTGTTGTTGGGGTCGACGGCGGTGGCGGCATCCACGAAGGGAGCTTGCATGCTCATCTCGACCGGTGAAAAGAAATGCCGGCCGGGTGAGTTCACGGCCGTATCAACGGTTCTCGTCAGGTTCGCAGCGTATTCGGCATCATTAATCAATCCCGCCCGTCGCAGGAACAGCCCATCGTAGTAACTGGTGAAGCCCTCAGCAAACCAGAGCTCGCCCGACACGTTGGCCTTCTCGAAATCGAAGGGTTCCAGCGAATTCGGGCGCAGTCTCTCGACGTTCCATGCGTGGAAGAACTCGTGCGAGACTGTTCCGAGGGGATCAAGCCAGGCGTCGCTCGTCGAAATGGTCCCTTCCGCAAGTCCCGGGGGATACGTCAGCACCGTGCTGTTTCGGTGCTCCATCCCGTCGCCATCGACACTTGGCAGATATGCGGCAATGAACGTGTACGTCCCGGTCTCGAAATCCGGGACGTCCCGCCACATACCGATCTGTTCGCGGGTCACTGCCTCTACCATCCGAGCGAAGCCGGCAGCCTGTTCATCAGTCCCGTCGTGATTCAAGGCAAGTCGGATCGAATATGACCGATCCGATTCCGTGACGGTCCAGGAGTCCCACCAAATTCGTCCTGCGTGTATGGGACTGTCGATGAAGTACCAGAAATTGGGTGCCGTAAAAACCCATGGATCGTCCGTCGGAAACAGCTGGGTGGCTACGTTCCACTCGGATTCCGGAGAATCAATCCGCAATGTGACGGGCAGACCCTGCGTTTCCCTCGCCCACACGAACGTTGCCGGAATGTTCAAGTGAACGTATCTGTTGTTGATACCGCTGTAGGTCCCATCCGCGTGGTCGGCAAACAGCGTATAAGAAACTCGAACCGTGCCGGCATGGCCCGTTACCGTCCACTGATGTAGATCCGGCCTGGTAAACGGCAATGCGTTACCCGCGCCATCGTCGACCTTGACGTTGTAGACATTCTTCGCGAACTCGTGAAGTGCGTACCGTCCCGGCGAAGTCCGACTCATGCGCACTTCGAGGGGAGCGTTCGGTCGAACACCGGTGAACGTCGCGGAAATCTCCGCCTCGTGGTGGACGCGGTTTGGAAAGGAGATGTCGTATGAGACGGCTTGCGCCCGGGAGTCGACGCCTGCGATCAGCACGAGAATCGACGCGATCCACGCTGCTCGTAACGGAGTAGACACTTCAGGAACAGCCATTAGCGGCATTCTTCCGAGACCACCTGTCCTTCGATGATTACTGTACACACGTGGGTACGGTAC
>JAHHLP010000351.1 GCA_018679295.1 Rhodothermia bacterium | reverse complement strand
GCTCTGTTCCGATACCATGCCTCTGGTACTCGTCGATGATGATGATCGAGAACTCGGCCTCATTGGTCCCGGGCTCCTTGCTGAGGCGCCCCACCGCCAGAATCTCCGGCTCGCCGCCGCCATTCTCCTTCTCGGCCACAAGCGCCATCTCGCGGTCATAGTCAATGAAACAGATTCTTGTGAGCCGTGAGTGCTCAACACGCTGACTGAACTTGAGGGCCTGCATGTATCGCTGATACACGCTTTGCTCCGACAGCCTCGAGTGAAACTGATGCATGTGCGGCTCGTCCTCGGGTCGGATGGGTCGAATCGTCAACTTCGTGCCCTTGTCCGTGCTCCACTCACCGGCGTACCGGCTGGGATAAGGTCGAATGGCGGTTTTGGGTAGCGTCTCGGTGTCGGGATCGTGCAGCACGATGCGTGCGTCGAGCGCCACTATCCGATCTTCTGATGCCAACAGCGGGTTGATGTCGACTTCCTTGATCCATGGCTGTTCGACTACAAGGTGGCTGAATCGAACCATGAAATTGTCGAGGGCCTCGAGGTCGACCGCCTTCCTCCCGCGGACACCTTTGAGGGCCTTGTAGATCTTGGTGTCCTCCATCATCCTGCGCGCCAACGTTGTGTTCAGTGGCGGCAGTCCAAGCGCGCGATCGCGAAACACCTCGACGAGCGTACCGCCCGCACCGAACAGCAAAACGGGACCGAACTGCGGATCGATGCTGCTTCCCATGATGAGTTCATAACCGTCCAGTTTCTCCATTGGCTGGACCGTAACACCCTGGAAGTGATCGTCGACCGACTTGCCATTCGTCCCGATGTGGCGCAGAACCCCTTCTCGAATGGCGTCAAAAGCGGTTCGAACGGCATCCTCGTCATCGAGATCAAGCCGAACACCGCCGACATCCGTCTTGTGCGTGATCGTCTCCGAATTGAGTTTCAGAACCGTTGGAAACCCGATTTCTGAGGCTATGCTGACAGCCTCGTCAGCAGAACGTGCAAGCCGGGTCTCCACGGTTGGAATACCGTACGCCGTCATCACGCGCTTGGACTCAAACTCGGTTAGCAGTGTGCGGCCCGATGCGCGCACCGAATCAATGACTTCGGTGGCCTCGGCGCGTGCCCGATCCGCCTCCTCGTCACCGGCCGGAAGCTGCGGAGTTTCATACAAGCTCTGCAGGTGACTGCTGTATTTCCACATGTAGGTAAACATGCGCGCAGCCGTATCCGGATATCTGAAGGTCGGGATGTTTGACTGGTTCAGAATTCGCTCGCCCGCGGCTACATCGACGCCACCCATCCAGCTGCTCAAGACGGGCTTTCCGGTACCGCGCGAGTATTGCTTGAGCTCGTCCGCGATCGTCGTTGGATCAGTCATAGCCTGGGGTGACAGAATCACGAGGGTCCCATCGCAACTGTCGTCGTTCATGACGATCTCCAACGACTTGGAGTAGCGTTCGCGATCCGCGTCCCCGAGTATGTCGACCGGGTTTCCGTGGCTCCAATGAGGAGGCAAAATCGAGTCGAGAGCAGCGATTGACTTGTCCGACAGCTCGGCTAGCTCACCACCGTTGGTGATAAGCGCATCCGTGGCGAGGACACCCGGGCCGCCCGCATTCGTTACGATTCCCAAACGCTTTCCGTTGGGGCGCGGCTGCTTCGCCAGGACCTCGGCCATATTGAACAAGTCAGAAATGTTCTCGACCCTCAGTACGCCGACCCGGCGAAAAGCCGCTGCCAGAACGCCGTCACTTCCGGTCAAAGAACCTGTATGCGACGCGGCGGCAGCAGCGGCAGCCTCCGTCCGGCCCGGCTTGATCACGATAATGGGCTTTGAAAGGGCGACTTCGCGAGCGGCCGACATAAACGAGCGCGCGTCTCCAATCGACTCCATATAGATCACGATGCTCTTCGTCCGCGAGTCCCGGCCGAGGTAGTAGATGAGGTCTCCCCAACCCACATCGAGCATCGACCCAATGGATACGAACGCGCTGAATCCCACATTCTCCTCAAAGCTCCAGTCGAGGATCGACGTGCAGAGCGCGCCCGACTGGCTAATGAATCCGACCGAACCCGGAAGTGCCATCTGTCCGGCGAACGTGGCATTCAGACCGCTGAGCGGATTCATCACGCCAACACAGTTCGGCCCAACGATCCGCATGCGGCCTTTTCGCGCCTCCGCCAGAATCTGGCGCTCCAGTTCCACGCCTTCGGGACCTATCTCCTTGAAGCCGGCCGAGATGATGATCGCGCCCTCTACACCGGCCTCGACGCACTCGCGGACGACACCGGGAACGGTTCGAGCCGGCGTGACAATGACCGCGAGGTCGACGCGATCGGGCACCTCCGAGATTGACTTGTACGCTTTGATTCCAAGAACGCTGGGCCGCTTCGGATTAACCGGGTACACGGTCCCACCAAATGAATTGGTAATGAGGTTCCACAGAATTGTCCGGCCAACGCTGCCCGCCCTTTCTGTTGCGCCAATTACCGCAACGGAATCGGGAGCGAAGATCGCGTCCAACGGCCGCCGGCCAACCCGGTAAACATCATGAGCGCTTGCAGTATGCTTCATCGATCTATGTAAGTGCGTCTGTTTTCTTTGTAGGAGTCGACACCCGGATGGAGGACAAGGCAGCGAAGACCTCGACCTGGCAGACACAATGCGGCTTGCGGGGTCAGGTTCTACGGAAGACACGGACATCGCCCAAGGTGCCGGTAGGTGCGTGTCAGCTCACCTTACTTTGGTGGAGATTGTTCAGTGCGGTCAATCCGCGTACCGAACCTTTAAAGTAGTCAACATTTCCGGCAGAAGGTACCGGGAGAAAGGGCAGGTAGATGTAGGGGGTACTTGGTCTGGCTTTGGGTGTGTTGAACCTGATCCGTCGCCCCAATCATTCCTGATCCGACGGCGTCTCAAACAAGGCGCAGACCGCTCCCGCAGGATCCTTGATAACACAATAGCGCCCACCCCCTGCTCCGCGCGGCTCGACGAGTACCTCACCGCCGAGGTCGGTACACCTGCCTATGCTCGCTTCAATATCGGGGACGACGATATATACCATCCAGACAGGCGGCAGCTCGGCGTTCGAGCCCCTTGAATGGCACACGCCGGCCACCGGAGAGCCGGTACCGGATGCCACCATGTTAAAGTCGGAATACTCGCCCATGTCCACCGGCTCGGGTTTCCATCCCACCACCGCCTCATAGAAGTCACGGACTCCCTGTGCATCGGAAACGGTTAGATCCATCCATCCAACGGTGCCGTGCTTCATCATAGTTCCTCCAGTCTTTCGTGGTGTACGCCGGCCTGTATGCCGCACAAGATAAGCGCGCCACGCAGGAATCTGCAGGGCCGGAATCATTCAATACTGGCCGGGCGCCAGGCAGTCAGGACGACATCCCTAGCGGTTTGTGCGCCGGATCATCATCTGGTCGTACGGCGCCCTCCAAACGTTCGAGCCGCTCAACAACTTTCTCCTGCTGACGAGACTGATGCTCGATGGCGGCACGAAGGACTTCGAGGGATTGATTGAGCTGGTCGGCCGTGGCATCCAACTTGAACTCCGCATGATCCGCAAGCTTCTGATTCTGTGAGCCTACTGACCGCTCCATCTTGTGGAGCAGAGCCGCCGTAGCCTCACGTAAGCTTTCCTCGAATCTACTGAGCTCCTTACGTTGCTCACGGTTCAGAACGTAGAATGCCGCTGGAACGATGGCGACCAGCAAGAAGACCCAAAACAATGGTTCGGTAAACATCACCTTCGGGGTAAGACACACGGGGACGGTGTGCGGGCATGATACTGCCAAACCCGAGGGCGCATTTTAGACATCGGGGATCGCAACCTCAAGTGTCGCTGCGATTTCCGCGTTTTCAAGCTAGAACGGGTATCACTGCGTCTCCGGCAAACGCATCACCATGTTGCCGTCCGGGTCGATGAAGCTGAGCGATCCACGGCCTTTGAGGTATAGAACAGCAGCTCCTTTCGATTCCGGCCCGTGCGCCGCAAAGCCGCCTCCACCATGAGCAAACTGCGCCATCCCGAGGCGAGTGGTTCCGGTCGAATCCTTGATGAACACGGCCGATTCGGATACCGTGCTTGTCAGGAGAATCCTCTCCTGGCCGTTGCCGTCGTAGACGGCGATGGCCGGAAAACCTTCACGCATTTCGATTGCTGCTCGTACGGCACCGTTGGAATCAACCATTTCGAACGAGGATGCCCGAACGGCATCGGGGCCGACCCGCTGCATCCCGGCCGCGAGCAGGAAGACGCCAATCAGAACACCCAAGAACGACATCGTCCACCGATTCCTTCGTTCCAACCTCGAGATACGATCTTGAACAAGATTGTCAGCAGTCATTTTCCTTACCCGGTGACGTATAAGATTGTGCGTGGCCGATCATTGCGCCCGGCTTCCTGCGGGGTCCCGATCCGGCCGTTGCCATCCTTCTCTTTCGATGAGCCTCGAGACGTGTGCAGCGTGGTGCCGGCTGTGCCATGAATAGAGTTGCAGCAGGTCCGACACGATCATAGGGCCCTCCTCAGGATGGTAGAACGGCCGCGCAAATTGATCCTCGTCCAGACTGCGCAGGAACAGCGTCCAACGTGCGTGTAGCGCCTGGATAAGATCAAGGGAGACCTCCACTGGAGCCTCAACATCTCCCAGCATCGACCAAAGGTCCTGATCGTAAGTCTTGATTGTCGGGTTGTCTTCCGTTACCGCGAGTTTGAACCGCGTGTAGGCGTTCATGTGGCTGTCCGCCACATGATGGATGAGCTTGCGCACCGTCCAACCGCCCGGACGATAGGGCGTGTCTATCTGCTCGGGCGTCAGATAATTGATAAGCGACCTGAGCGTTTCAGGAAGCTTTTCGATGTCTTGTATGCAAGCCTCGCGTTCTTCGGCCGTAATCTCCTCTTTACGTTCAAACGGGCCAATGGGATATCTAAGTTCATCCGTTGCCATCATGCATTCTCCTCTCCGGTTTTCCAATCTTCCTGCTGGCTGTCTTGCTGCACATTCCGCCTTCCCGGCGATGCAGATTCAAGCCGTTCGTGGACGTGCAGTGGCAACGTTGCTCCCGACACTACGCACGCCTCATATATCCATAGGGCACGCTCAAGCGCCGCGGCGCTTCTTTCCTGATCCGTGCTGCGGGACGAAAGCGAATACTCGTAAAGCACGTCGGCGATGCTGCACTGTCCTTCCGTTGCGAGTCCGGCATTGTCACCCAAATAATCCAAAAGCTCTAGCCGGCTCATCTGAAGAAGTCGCCCAAGATCCGCGTCAGCCACATCCGACAACGCTCCGCGCAACACATCGATGGCGTCCTCGAACTTCCCATTCTGTCGGAGATGCATCGCCCGTGCCAGCGCTATCGCGAGCTGGTTTATCTGCCTCATGATATGATCACGCTGGAACACGACGAAGAGCTAGGCAGAAGTGTTTGTTAATGAGAAAGGAAAGACGTAATCACAAACTCACTTGGGTGGCAGAGTGGCGACGAAATCAAGAGAAAGTTCGATCCACGTCAAGAGCATTTCGTCGGTACCAAGACCGGTGCTCGCTACATAGACCATCCCCCTGCTGGGTCTTCCCGTGAAGTCCATCGGCCTCGCGTGCGGAGTCGACACCACTTCCTCGAACCGTTCCGGACCTACGCGCAGCATCAGTTCGTCGCCAAGGATTCCGCAGCACATGTTTCCATCTACCATGAACGCAAGGCCGCCAAACATCTTCTTCTCGACGACGCCGGGCCGGTCCAACACCTGCCGGACTCTTTGAGCCAAGTCTTCGCTGTATGCCATTGTAAAACGAGCTGAGTAATTCGATCCTTCCCTATCGCTGACGACCATTGGATGCGTCACTGAGCAAGAGTACGACCGCTTGCACAGAGCGGATGCAGGGTTGGAGGCAACCACATTACGAATTTGTCCGGCCGGATAGAAAATTTTGGAACACGTCATTTCTAAGCGCGTGAGATCCAACGTTTCAATCAACGCATTTCCGATGCCTCTTGCTGCCCGCCCCGTGTTGAACAGTCATCCGGGTCGGCAGCTTCTTTCGTTAGGGGGCAAGAGCGAAGTGCAGTTTCACAGCAGGCAAATGAACATCTACGTAGGCAATCTGCCTTTTCCGACGACCGAAGACGACCTCCGTCAGGCCTTCGAAGAATTTGGAGCTGTCGACTCCACGACCATCATCAAAGACCGTTTTACGGGGAAGTCGAGAGGCTTCGGCTTCGTCGAAATGCCCGAACAGTCAGAGGCTCAGGCAGCGATCAATAGCTTGAATGGTGAGGATTTCGGCGGACGAACCCTGACCGTCAACGAGGCGCGGCCTCGTGAAGAACGACCAAGACGAGGTGGTGACAGAGGAGGGCGAGACTCTTACTAGAAGTTGCCCGCCAACTTGTTAGACATTAGGGCCCGGTGACAGACGTCGTCGGGCCCTTTTCTTCTATCGGAGCGCCGGCATCGCGGGCGTCACCGTTGGGGTTCGACGTTATCAATCACAATACGGCCTATGTCCGATCCATGACCCGCAGGTGCCCGCGCCACGGTCCCACGGCATCGGCATACTGTTTGGCCATCGTCCTCGCAATCTGCGCAAGGTGTGCCAGATCGTGAGCCGTCCACGTCGCGAGCAGCTGTCGAACAGTGACGACGCCGATGGCGGGATGTATGCCCGTTCGCTCCATATCATCCGCGGAAAGATCCATCCCTCTCAGCGTGTCCAGGTTCTGTTTTCGGAGGGAAGCAAACTCCTCCAGCATTTCGGATGTCGACCGCTCGTTCGCTTCTTTCCGCATGGCAAAACGGTCGAACGGCTCGAACGGGCGATCTCCCCTTCCCTCCATTATCTGACGAAGCCGCGGTATCCAGTCGGTCTTCTCTCCGTGAACAAGGTGACCGAGGACGTCCCTCGGACTGAACGTGTCACCCCCTTCGTTGTGCTCTACCCACGACTCGGAAAGGCCATCGAGCCATTCTCGAAGAACGGCAGGTGTGCGCTCCAGGATCTGCAAGGAATCATCTATGAAGAAGTCCATTCTAAGGCCTCCCATCAGGGGCTATCCCGGGTGGAAGAAGTGGCCACACCGTCGTCCGTGGAACCCGGTTCGGCGCGCAAACCGTCGGTCGTCAGATCGAGATCTTCCAAAAGCCCGCTGCCCAGGTCGTAGATCCAGCCGTGAATCACGACCTGCTGACCGCGTCGCCATGCATCACTTACGATCCGTGAGGCGCAGACATTCGCCACCTGTTCAGCCACGTTGACCTCACAAAGCTTCCGCCAGCGAGCGTCCATGTCCTCGATGGCATCGAGTTGCGCCTGGCGGTCACGGTAGATGCGGCGTATATGGTCAATCCAGTCCTCAAGAGGCGGCTCAACCGGATCTCCCATTGCAGCCTGGACGCCGCCGCAGCCGTAATGGCCACATACAATAACATGTCGCACTTTGAGGTTGTCGACCGCGTACTGAAGAGCGGCCTGCAAATTCCCGTCGTCCTCAGCGACGATGTTTGCCACGTTTCGATGGACAAACAGCTGCCCTGGTTCGAGACCAACGATTTCATTCGCGGGAACCCTGCTGTCGGCGCATCCAATCCAAAGAAAGGGCGGCTCCTGCGAGTTCTGCTGACGGGCAAAGAAATCAGGGTCAACCGAGGTCTTCTCGGCCACCCAGCGCCGGTTGTTCTCAAACAGTTTCGGCAGGTAGCGCATAGTTCGCGCGTCTCATTCGAGGTGGCTTGGTCTTTTCTCCAGATCTAAAGGGGCGGATTCTTTCGTTCGTGCCGCACGGCAACGACCGAACCGATCGCGCAAACTGCGTAAACCGGCCCCAGGATCTTGAAGTCAGAGCTTTCGCTGACTACGAGAACAGAGGTAACAATCGTGACAAGCCATAGAGTCAATACAACCAATTCCGCCTTCATAAAACCGCCAATAATGTCACTGATCCTTCGGTGGTCTGATCATTGTCAGAATCATCTTAAAACTCTGCTCAGCCATAACTGCGTGGGGGACGCCAGCCGGTAATATAATGGCTTCATCCCGATTGACGAGGAAATCCGAGTCTGCGATCCGGATTCGGGCGGCACCCTCGATGATCTGCAAAAGGGCGTCGTGGGGCACCGTATGCTCGCTGAGCTCTTCTCCGCGGCCAAACGCGAACAGCGTCACCGAGCCCTGACGGTTCTTCAGAAGCACCTTGCTGACAATGGCTCCGTCCTGCGTTGAAACGAGGTTTGCGGGAGCGAAAGGGCCGTCGCTATTCTGCATGAAAATGCCTGGAGTGATATCCGGTATATACTACGTTGCGGTGATTGCAAGGCTTTACTGTCCCGGCTCGAAGGGAGTACCCTCGCCGGTCTCACACAGTTTCTTCAGGCTGCCCAGATAGAAGCCCCAGTTGAAATTATACGTCCCATAATCCTCATCGCTCAATTCTTTGGCGTACTCCTGAACGAACATGAGGTCGGCTTCATCGTCTGCGGGCCGAATGCCGAAACTGAAGGTGTTGTCCCGCCACTTGTCGTGGCCGTCAACGCATTTCCATCCGAGCATTCGGTCTTTCTCCTCCGCTGTCACCTCCATGACGGGGTTGAAGCCTTCCAGAAATCGGAAACGAACCAGACCGCCGACGCCCCTCTCCGCGCGGACATCTCGACTCCACCAGCCTGCGAGCCCCTCCGAGGTGGTCAGGGCTTGAAATACTTCCTCGGGTGCAGCATGGATGCGGAAGAAATGTATGATCGTCTTCATGGCTCGGCGACATTGAGTGAGAGCAATGGCCGGGGCTCACTGTAATACAACATTCTCGAGGAAGAGGCCAAACTCGGTTTGGAATAAGTATGCGTAAAGGTATTCTTGAATATTAAGCTATGAGAATGCTGATGGCGGCCCGGCGTCGTTTCCGGTCGCCGCACGCCTCGGCCGGCCAACCAGGACCTTTGCATCCGTGCCCGCTTCTTCTGCAAGCAAATTCGCCAGCATCGCTCTGTTTCGGACTTTGCTGCTCAGTTTCGTGAGGGTGTACTGGCGACCCTTCATGGCCGAGGGCTCGCGGGAGATGCCGGAAGGGCCCTGCTTCCTGTACGGCAACCATTCCAATCGCTGGGATCCTTTCGTGTTGAACTGCTTCACTCCGTGGGCTCGCCCAACGGCGGGAGTGATGACTCGGGAGTTCTTCCGAAAGCCTTTCCTCCGCTGGGCACTAGGGAGCCTCGATCTACAACCGACACGAAAGCGGATTGCTGAGCCCGGACTCGTCAGGGCAGTGAAGGAATTGCTTGATCGAGGTGAAAAGGTGGTGATCTATCCGGAGGGTGGAAGCCGGTGGGCAGGTCGACCCGAACCGTGGATTGAGTCAACCGCCAAAATCTTCATGCGATTCGGCTATCCCGTGTATCCGGTAATCATGCACGGGTCATACGTCACCTGGCCGCGATGGGCAACGTACCCTCGTCCCGGCCGCATACGAGTCGAGGTGCTGCCGGCGATACAGTTCGAAGAGGGCGGTGGAGTCGCCGAAGCCCTCCAAAAGCTGAAGGCCCCGATCCGCATGGACGAGAACGTCGTGGAGGATGATCTTCGTCCCTCATGGGCACACAAACCAGCACACGGGATTCAAAAGCTGCTGTATCGCGACCCGGTAACCCGCAAATACAAGGGGCTTGTATCACGTGACGGCACGATGGTAATTAATCTTGATAGATCGTTGAGGCTGACGATGTTGCCGGATAGCCGGCTCCTAAACGACACCACCGGAGAGATTCAGACTACAGCAGACCTCTACGAGCAGATTAGGGCCGTTCCCTTCGAGCCCGACTCGGAGGGCGTCTATCTGCGCGACGTGGCGGAGGTATCAATGGAGAAGGACTTCCCGCGGCTTTCGAAGCCCCGGTTGATGTCCGTAAAACTAACGGGCGACAGCGTTCTCCTCGGTAACGGGCGCGACATGGAGGTGGTCGCCCTTGAGCGCGTTCAGGCGATTGACATCGAACGCAACTACAAACTTCAACTTGCACTGGCGGACAAGATGGTCCAGATAGCATTCACCGGCCAGGGAAGTGCTCTCGCATGGATGAATGCGCTAAGCCAGTTTTCAGTTGCATCTACACCGGCACCCTGATTCTCGCGGGTGTCGCCCGTGGTTGGCCTTCGGGCTTCCGCGAGAACGCTTTGTAGAACTCTGCGAAGCGCAAGCTATATTCCCGGGGCTTCTTTTTGGTCCACACCTTCTTCTCAGGCGACCCCACCCAACATGGCGGTTTGGGAACTCTCGTTTTCGATCCAGGAGTTCGTATTTGACTTCACGATCATCGGTGCTCTGCTCATTGCCGGTACCGTGGCGAGGGCCCGCCTCACGTGGCTTCAACGATACCTGATCCCCAGCAACCTCGTCGCAGGATTTGCCGGCCTCATTATTGGACCGGAGCTGCTTGGATGGATCGACTTCGAGCCAGAGCGCATGGGAGTTTACGTTTATCATCTCCTGGCGCTCACGTTCATTGGCGTTGGCCTTCGACACACCGGTGGCCGATCCGTTGGAGCCATCCATATCGGCTTCATCAAGGTGCTGACGTATATCCTGCAGGCACTCATCGGTATCGGAGTTGCTCTTCTGTTCCTCTGGCTGATAAGCCCGGAACTCGTGCCCGCCGTCGGTATGCTTCTGCCTCTGGGCTTCGGTATGGGCCCGGGCATCGCGTTCTCCATCGGCAAGTCGTGGGAAGCTTATGGATTTCCGGAGGCCGCCAGCATAGGACTCACCCTGGCGGCAATCGGCTTTATCGTCGCTTACTTCACCGGCATGTTTGTGGTCAACCGCGGAATACGACTGGGGCAGACGGCGCATGTGAGCAAAAGTCGCGCCCGCGCGATCGAAACCGGAGTCGTTGGAAGCGAGGATGCTGCCGTAGGATCGCGCCTCACGTTCTACAGCGGCGCGATAGACACGCTGTCCTTTCACTTCGCCTTGATCGGTGCGATCTATCTATTGTCCTACGGCGTAACCGTCGCCTTGGCGAAAGGGATGACGTTTGTGGGACTGGAGGCAGAACTCCCGACCCTTTGGTCACTGAACTTCGTCGTCGCGAACCTCACGGCGTTGGCGGTTCGCAAGACGATGGACTGGCGTGGATACGCCCGCGTCCTCGACGAGGGCACCGTGAACCGGCTGACGGGATTCCTTGCCGACCTGCTCGTCACCAGTGCCATCATGGCAATCAGCCTCGGGATCGCGTGGCACTACTTGGGACCGATCGTTGTGATGAGCGGGCTTGGCGCACTGGCAACCTACTATGCAGTTAAGTGGGGGATGAGCCGCGGCTTCGAAGCGTATCAGTTTGAAAGAACGGTCGGGCTCTATGCGGAGCAAACGGGCACGATAAGCTCGGGGCTGGCGCTGATACGCGTTACTGATCCCGAGTTCGTGACGCCGGTGGCCCAGGATCAGGTGCTTGGAAGCGGTGCCGCGCTTGCTATTGGATTCCCGCTGCTGCTCGTAATCAACCTGCCGCTTGCCCGCTATTCGGGACAGCTTGAGGGGTACGGGGTCGTCGCGGCGCTCCTGGTTATTTACCTGATCGTGGTCTTTGGACTCTGGACGCTGTTCCGGAAAAGAAGCCTCCGCCCGGCGGGCGAGACCTCGTCATCTGGCCCCGTGCGCCCGTCCGGCTGAGCGACTGCCCCCAACCGAAGAATCCTCGGCGTGGTCGGACCAATGGTCCGTCACAGCACGCAAACCATTCGCTATGTCAGCCACCATGCAGCTGCAGGATCCGATCGATCTGTCTCAGGTGGACGAGGTCGTGTCCGGCGTACAGAGCTACCATGTGCTGGACGGTTTCCTGACCCCGCTCCTCGTGCACACCGACTCTTTGAAAGTCTTCTTCACTTAGCTGATTCAACAGTCGCAGATTCGCCGACCGGCATGTCGTGAAGAGCGTGAGGGCCTCGACGATTGGAACGTCGGCATAGCGGAAACGGCGAGCCCACAGATCCTGGTCATATCCGGATAGAATGGGCTGGTCCTCCGCAAGTACCTTGCGCAGTCTATAGGCCCAGACTGTTTCCGAGTCTGCAAGGTGCTGGATCACCTCCGTCATTGACCATTTTCCGGGCGCTTCCGGTGTTGATACCATTCCATGAGGTGCACTTTCTACCCTCGCGGCAAGCGCCGACGGTGTCGAGCCCAGCACCTCGACCGGGTCCCGGTCTCCGAGAAGCCCGAGAACCGCCTCGACATATGCATTCGCATCTTTGGAAGAGGCACCGGCACGATTCGAAAAATCAGACATGAGCTCAGTGTTCGGCGGGTTCGGAGAGCCATCCCAGCGCCTCGATCTCGTTGAGAAACACTCTGAAGCTGAGTCCCGCATTCCTCGCCACGTCCTCATAGAAACGATAATCGGCAAGATCCTCACTCGGAACGATTACGGCCACCTTTCGTGACCGGGCCTCAGGATTCTTCAGGGCGTCGAGACGTCGAGGCAGAAAAAACCAATCCGCCAACGACACGTTGGCGGAAGAGTCTCGAACATCGTAGAGGAGGTCACTGTCCGTATCGGCTGCCGCCACCCGCGACTCGGTGATCACCTTGTCGCCAAGCTCCCGGTCCAGGTCGCCGACCAGTTTGACCCGGGTTACGCCGTGATCCTGGTCGTATGAGATCGAGTACTCAGACATTGGACGAACCGCTTGGACCGAAGACACCGACGCCACTCCATGATACGAAGGTGACGACCATTCAAGCTAGATAGTCCCGTAGGCGGGTCAGCAGCGTGCCATAGTATCCAATGCGTAGTCCAGCCACGGGGCATCGCGGAGACCTCGAATTCACCCCGGCCCACGACCGCCGGAGGACGGACGGTAAACGGCTAACGCGAGCCTACGCCTCAAGCTTCGCTTCGAGGGTTATCTCTGCGTTGAGAACCTGCGAGACGGGGCAACCCATCTTTGTGTCTTCCGCCACACGCTGGAACGTCTCGTTGTCCGCACCCGGAATCTTCGCGCTGACGTCGAGGTGAACGGCCGTGATTGCGAATCCAGCCTCCTTCTTGACCAACGTGACGGTAGCGTCTGTGCGGATCTTCTCAGGGTTTAAGCCCGCACGGCCGAGGTTTCCGGAAAGCGCCATAGCATAGCAGCCCGCGTGCGCCGCACCTATGAGCTCTTCGGGGTTCGTGCCGATCCCATCTTCGAACCGACCGCTGAACGAATATTGGGTTTCGGAAAGCACGCCGCTATCCGTCGTTAATACTCCACTTCCTTCTCTTATGCTGCCGTTCCAGACGGCGAATGCTTTCCGTTCCATCACTTCGATGACTTGTTTAGAGGGACTCCGTGAGCGCAGCCATCAAGCAACGCTCATCCAGTAAAATGCAAGTCCGGATACCGAGGTTGCAACCTCGCGTACAGTTCATAAACGACGCGAATGTCCCGGGGTCACCGCTCCCCGTCGACAGCCGACCGCCGGGCTCAGCCACCGGACTTCGACACGTGATCGACCGACGCCGTGATAAGCTCCCTTAAGATGTCCCGGTCCACGTCGTCCAGAGTCTTGACGTACAGACACGACTTTCCGTGTTTGAACTTCCCAAGGCGGCCAAGGATTTCGTCAAAACGCCTAAAGCCCGCCATGATATACAG
>JAHHLP010000284.1 GCA_018679295.1 Rhodothermia bacterium | reverse complement strand
AGACAGTGACGACCATCGAGGGACTAGCGGCGGCGACGTCGATGTGGACACGCTCGCGCGATGGGTGAAGAAGAGCTGTCGGAAGCGGTGAGGGTTTGGATCGACGGCGGCCCCGTGTTTCACGGATTGCAAGGGGTGGACGGCTTGAAGGCGCTACTCCGGCATCGTGTAGTAGAACCGCTCGTGAATGATCTGCTCGCCCTCCCAGCGCTGTACGGCGACCTCCTCCATCTTCATCCGCTTGCCACTGTAAGTCACATCGCTCCACGTCTCGACCATCGTGATGTGCTCGTCCTCGTTTGAGGTGATGGCAGTGACGCCGCCGCCATGGCGCTCCTCAACGTTCGTCATCCACTGCTGCATGAACTGGCGATTTGCCTCCTTGCCGCGGCGCGGTTCTCCAGCCGGCTCCTGCATCACGACATCGTCGTGGTAGTACTTCTCGAAGGCTTCCGTCACATTACCTTCGCCAATCATCCCGTACATCTCCTTGGCACGATCCAGACATGGTGTGCGCTGCAGTGCATCTTCGGCCTTCTCTTTCAGTTCTTCGGCCGCTTCCTTAATCTCGTCAAACGCTTCGCCCGACTTCTGTGCGAGCTTATCCGCGATTTCCTTGGCCGACTCGGTGCCCTTTTTGACGTAATCAGAGATGCTCATCGTCGCTCCATGTTTTTGGTGGACAAGAACTACGAGAGCAAGGTACACATAAGTGATTTCGAGAGTGAGCAACTCTGTGTTCTGCGCGTTCAAATAGTCCCGATCCAGCTTTTGTGGAGCCCTTCATCTTTACGAGACAATGAACGACAAACAGCGCGTTATCACGGCAACCTTTGTAGTGGCTCTATTTGTCGCAGCCTTCTTTTTCGTTCCGTGGATACGGCACGAGTCAAACGACATCCGGTACGCTCCTTTCTACAGGAACCCTATTACGCTGGAGTCGGCGTTCAGCGGATCGACCGTCTACCGTAAATTCGTCCGCATGAAAGGCCGACCTCTGTACAGTCTGTACTTTCTCCAGCTCGTCGGGATTGCTGGAACCGGGTTCGTACTCTATCGGCTTGCACGAACGAAGGACAGTGAGGAGTAGTGGATGGTGGCGGGTCGGGCGGAGCCGTTCCCAGCACCCGTTGAGTTCGTGCAGTGAGAGCAAGCCGGTAGATCGCTCAGGGCGTCCCGTCCAGTCCAAGGTCGCTTAGCAACCGGTCAAACCGCGGATCATCGCGCAGTGGATCGTACAACGGCCAATACCTGACGAACATCAGGTATGAGTTGCCCTGTGGTATGGCTTCGTACAAGCGGTCGAACGCAGCGTCGAAGTCGCCAAGGCCGATGTAGATCCACGCCTGGAAGACGGGCTCCGCGCTCTCCCGCTCGGTGACGGCGGGGTCGCGGAGCGCCTCCCTGGCTTCTTCCGTCTGACCACGTATCGCATTGATCATGCCGTTTAGCGCGATGCAATCGCCGAGCTCGCAATTGGTAACAGCCTTCTGGGCGCTAACGAGGTCGCTCTTGCCCATATAAGCGAGTGACAGGTACACCCGGTTGAGGTCGAATTGAGGAAATAACGCGAGCGCGCGTGATGCCAGTCGCTCCGCTTCATCATAGTCGCGCAGACAGAGATACGGCATTGTCTGGGAGGCAATGATGATGGGTGACAGAGGGTCAAGCTCGAGGGCTCGTTCAGAATGGTCGGCCGCATCCTCGCAGCGACCGACTGCGGCCAGCACCAGGCCGAACCATTGGTGTCCGGTCGCATACCGGGGATCAAGCTCCAATGCCTCTTCGAACATGGCGATGGCGTAATCGAAGTCGTATTTGTACCAGCCTTCGATCGCGGCGAGAGCGACATAGCCCTCTGGAAGGTCCGGATCCAGCGCGAGCGCTTGCTTCGTGGCTGTCCGGGCGTGATCTCGCGCCACCGGGGCGGGCATGTAGCCCCACTCTGCGGCGATGATGTACGCGTCGGCCAGGCCAGCGTATGCACGCGCATAATTCGGATCGTATTCGATGGCCTGTTCCAACAGCTCGATGGCGTTCTCGAGACCCGCACGAGTACGAAGGTTCCATTGCTGTCGGCCTCGCAGATAGTTGGTATATGCCTCGAGGCTCTCGGTGCCGCGCTGGTTGAGTCTTGTTGATTCCGCGCCGGTCAGCTCGATCTGAAGGGCTTCAACAATGGATCGCGTGATGTCCTCCTGGACGGCGAACACGTCGTCTACCTGACGATTATACCGTTCGCTCCACAGCTGGAAGCCGTCGGACGCGTTGACAAGCTCGGCCGTTACGCGCAGCGCCTCCCCATCCCGGCGGACGCTTCCGTTCAGAACGAGGTTCACGTTGAGCTGCTCTGCGATCCTGCTGACGTCCTCGTTGCGTCCCTTGAAGTAGAACGAGCTGGTACGGGCCGCGACCGACAGGTTCTGGAGCTTGCTGAGCGCGTAGATCAGCTCTTCGGCGATCCCGTCGCTCATGTACTCGCTGTCGCGGTTGGGGCTGAGGTCCGTGAAGGGGAGGACGGCGATGGCGCGCGGGCCTTCCGGCTGCTGGGCGGAGGTTGCCGCTGCCGGTGCGTCGTCTCCGGGCTCGGGCCATAGCGAGATCGCGACGACGAGGGCGAAG
>JAHHLP010000362.1 GCA_018679295.1 Rhodothermia bacterium | reverse complement strand
GCACACGCACAACTCACCATCCATGGCGTAGTCCGCGACGCCAAGACCGGCGCGACGCTAGCTGCAACCAACATCGGCATAGAGAACACCACTCGCGGAACGATCTCTAATGCCGACGGCGCTTACTCGCTGCGCGTTCCAACCTTGCCCGCTACCGTCGTCTTTCGATTCATCGGCTACCGGACGGCGTCGGTGACAGTCACGAACCAGACAGACCCGCGTATCCACGTTTCCCTGGAACCCGTCACGATCCAACTCGACGAGGTCGTCGTCACGGGCGACAACCCGGCCATCGACATCATGCGCCGCGTCATCGAACGGAAAGCGCGCATGATTGACCTCTTGGCGTCCTATGAGGTCGACGCGTACAATCGGTTCGCAATAGAAAACGACACGGGGATCGTATCCATCCTCGAGAGCGTCACGCGCACCTACTGGGAAAAGGATCGCGGTCGACGCGAAGTCGTGACGTTCGAGCGCAAGACCAACAACCTCGACTTCGACGAAGCACTGCCTGCCGCCATGTTCGTCGCGAACCTGTACGAGGACGACGTCGAGATCTCGGGGTATACGTTCTTCGGGGTCACGCACCCCGACGCGCTCGACAACTACCGATTCGGACTTCTGGGAACGCGATATATCGATGATCGGCTTGTCTACGATATCTCTGTCGAACCAAGAACGAAGCTGACAGTCGGCTTCGCAGGAACGGTGGCCGTGCTGTCGGAGGACTACGTGTTGCTGGAGGTCGACCTCCGACCCGGCGACGCGTTTCTCTACCCGCCTCCAATACAGCGATACGACCTCACGATGCGACAGCAGTACCGCGAATTCGAGGGCGGCGTGTGGCTGCCTGTCGACTATCGCTCTCGGACGATCCTCAAGATCGGCGCGGGCCGACTGCTATACCTCCCTCCCATCACCGTCGACCAGGTGTCTCGGTTCACCCACTACCGGATCAACGTCGACGTACCGGACTCCCTTTACGAATCCGACAGGGAGTTCGTCGTCGACTCAACAGCCATCCTCGCAGAGGATGCTTCGGAACTCGAGACGATCATGATACCGCTGAGCGGCCCCGAGCAGATCGCGTACCAGTCGATTGACAGTACAATGACGCTGGACAAAGCCTTCAAGCCGGGTGGGCTCTTCGCGAGCCAGGTGCAGTTCGGCGAAGATGCGGATCGCGATTCCGAGCGCGGGAGTCGACCAGTGACCCTCGGCGGCGCCCCGACCCTACGCTACAACCGCGTGGACGGCTTGCGCATGGGCGGTGCGCCATCTGTCAGCATCGCAAATGGTGGTTTAGCCATAGGTGGCGAGGTCGCCTATAGTACGGCGCTCAAGGAGTGGTCGTGGGAAGTGAACGGTGAGGTGGCATCGTTCGACCGCCTGACCCTCGGCGGCAGTTACACGGAGACGGTCGCTCCGAACTACACGTCTGAAGTACGACCCGTTCTAGAGAATTCCGTTCGCGTGCTGCTGGGCGGCAGCGACTACTTCGACTACCATTCCAGCAAAGGATGGACGGCATTCGCGAACGTTGGACTGGATCCCGTGCCCGCCCGGTTTCATGTTGCGCTTCGCTCCCACGAGCATGTTTCGGTAGCCAAGCAGACTGATTACGACCTGGTCGGCGAGTCTACGCTCCAGCCTGCCAACCCCGCCATTAACGAGGGACGCTTAGGAGCCATCGTTCTCGGGATCTCGGCGGGCGAACCGCCGCCCGCCTTGGCTGTCACGGGTTCGCGGCGCATCAAACTCGAGGTCGAGCGTGCTGCGTCGGGATTCCTGGGCAGCGACTTCGAGTACACGCGCCTTTCCGCTGTTGGCGACTGGCAGCTGCCCACTTTCTTCCGCCGACGGCTCCTCCCAAATACGCTGGACGTCCGGGTTACGGCCTCGACACACAACGGCCCACTGCCATCGCAGCGACTGTCCATCATCGATACGTCGGACGGGCCGCTCACGCCGTTTGGCACGCTGCGTACGGCAGGTGACCGGCCGGTCCTCGGCGATCGCACGCTGGCGGTATTCTGGGAGCACAACTTTCGGACGGTAC
>JAHHLP010000557.1 GCA_018679295.1 Rhodothermia bacterium | reverse complement strand
TCGTACCGCGGCCGGACCTCGATACCGTGCCGGAACCGGATCTCACCAGCGACATCGAGGACGTGGTCTCAGAGACGTTGGCTCGCATCTACGCGACCCAGAAGCAGTATGGTGAAGCGGCCCGAGTATACGAGCGCCTCGCTCTCGAGAATCCTGATCGTGCGGGCGAATTCGAGGACAAGGCCGCCGACATGCGCCGGCGGCTGTAGGAATGGTGCATCAGCCGGGGAAGCTCAAACGCCTACAGCGTAAGACCGATCGTCTTGTCGCGGGCATGATATCCGGCACATCGGCCGACGGGGTCGATTGCGCCATCACGCGAGTCACAGGCACCGGGTCGCAAATCGGTATCGAGGTCCTCTCGTTTGTGAGCATACCCTATCCGGACGAACTTCGTGCCGCCGTCCTACGGAACAGCGACGAGTCCACGTCATCCGTCAAGGAGCTCTCGCAGATCAACTTCCGGATCGCGGTCGAGTTCGCGGCAACGGTCCGAAAGGGATGCGCCAAGGCAGGCGTCGACGTTTCCGACCTTGACCTCGTTGGATCTCATGGTCAGACGGTTCATCACGTCCCGGAAAGTGAGGTCGTGGCCGGCGTACCGATTCGCTCGACGCTGCAGATCGGCGACCCGTCGGTACTCGCGAATCTTCTCGGGGTGACCGTGATAGGCGACTTTCGGGTTGCCGACATGGCACTTGGAGGCCAGGGGGCGCCGCTTGTGCCGTACGGCGACTATGCCCTCTTTAGCGACAAGCAGATCAATCGGGTTCTACTCAATCTCGGAGGGATCGCCAACATTACGGTCCTCGCGGCGGGCGGTTCACCCGGGGACGTAACTGCTTTTGACACGGGTCCGGCCAACATGGTCATCGATGCGCTGATGGATCGACTCTTTGGTAAGCCATTCGACGACGGCGGGCAGCGTGCCCACGGGGGTACCGTGTGTGTGCCACTGCTCGACGAGTTGCTCGACGACTCGTACTACCGGCGTCGGCCGCCGAAATCGACCGGCCGAGAACGCTTCGGCGCTCCCTACGTTGACACGCTTGTAGAGCGCGGACGCTCCCACGGATGCACGAATGACGACTTGATCGCCACTGCCAGTGAACTCACTGTCCGCACGGTTGCCGATGCGATTGCAGAACACACCGGGTATGGCGAAGGCGGATTTCAACTAATCGTCGGTGGCGGCGGTGCACATAACGCATACCTGATGCGTCGGTTGGCGGAATCGTTTCCCGGTGCCGAGGTTTCGACCACCGGGGACCACGGAATCGACCCCGACGCCCGGGAGGCGGTCTGCTTCGCCGTAATGGCTCACGAAACCCTGAACGAGCAGCCGACGGCGTTGGCGGCGGTTACGGGCGCGGCTCAATCGGCCATACTTGGAAAGATTTGTCTGCCGACAATGGCAAGGACAGACTAGAGGGGGCACGAATGGAAATGAAAGGCGACGACTTCACGCCGATTCAGGGCGTCGGTGAGTTTGGACTGATCGATCGCATGCACACGGTCCTTGGCGAGACGGCCGACGACGAGGTCATATGTGGCATCGGGGACGACGCGGCCGTTATCAGAAAATCAGACGGCATGTACCAGGTCGTTACGGTCGACGCGCTCATCGAAGGCGTGCACTTCGAGCGCTCCATCATGCCGATGCGGCACCTTGGCTTCAAGTCGATCGCCGTCAACGTTAGCGATGTAGCCGCGATGAACGCGCGTCCTCGCTACGCCGTCATAAGCGTGGCCGTACCGCACAGCATCTCGGTCGAGATGATGGAGTCTCTGTATTCAGGGATCCGACAGGCATGTGACGCCTACGGTCTAACCATGGTTGGTGGAGATACGACAGCCGCGCGTCAGCTGAGCCTTTCCGTGACCGTCATCGGAGAAGTGGAAGAGCGCCAGGTCGTGTTTCGCCGCGGCGCAAGCCCGGGGGACCTCGCATGCGTGAGCGGAGACCTCGGCTCGGCCTATGCCGGACTCAAGGTCCTCATCAAGGAACGGATTGCAATGCAGGAAGCCGTAGGCTTCGAGCCGGATCTAGAACGATTCGACTACGTTGTCGGCCGCCAGCTGACGCCCAAGCCTCGGATGGATCTCGTGAACACATGGGAAGCCGCAGGATTCAAGCCCCGCGCGCTAATTGACGTGTCGGATGGACTGTCTTCAGAGATCCATCACGTCTGCCGGCAGAGTGGGTGCGGCGCGCTCTTGCGCCGAGACGCTTTTCCTTTGCACGAACAGACCGAAAGGGTTGCCACCGAGTTCGAAGACGATCCTGTCAGTTTCGCACTGTACGGGGGTGAGGACTACGAACTCTTGTTCGCCGCGAGGCCGGACGATTTTGCCCTGATAGACGATGGTAGCGTAACCGTCATTGGCATCTTCACCGAGCCGGATGAAGGGGTGCGGATGCAGGGTGAGGAAGGTGAGTTCGTCAGCATTTCGCCGGACGGATTTCAGCATTTTGATGGATGACTCTCATGCGCGGGGAGCAATCGGCCGATAAGCCAAAAATGGAAGATGCGCCCGCTGTGAGCCGTAACCC
>JAHHLP010000136.1 GCA_018679295.1 Rhodothermia bacterium | reverse complement strand
ATCCTCCCCGTCGACGACGACGCGGCCGGAAGTCGGCTTGTCGAGGCCGCCGATGATGTTCAGCAGCGTGGTCTTGCCCGAACCGGACGGCCCGGCGATAGCCGTGAATTCCCCTGCTGCGATCGTCATGCTGACACCATCCAGCGCGCGCACCGGAACGGCGTCGTCGTCTTCGTAGATCTTGACCACGTCGGAGAGCTTGACGAGATGCTGCCCTAATTGCTGATCCTGAACTTGCACTTCAGGGGTAACCTCAGACATAATTGATCGCCTCCACAGTGTTGAAGCGGCTGGCCTTGAATGCGGGGTACAACACGCTCAACAGGACCATAAGAAAGATCATCAGCACGCCATTGAGGATGTGGCTCCAATCGACAAAGGGAAACACGACAGTACCGATGCCGAAGGACCGAACGCCTTCCGCGAAGGCCGAAAGGTCGAGTCCGTTCTTCGCCCAGACGTATATGAGCGCCGTGGATAGCAAGCCCCCAGCTATCATCCCGAGGATCACGATGAAGACGGCCTCCAGATAAAGCATGAAGCGTACCTGTCGCGGCCGGAGTCCGTTGGCAGACATGATGCCTATCTCCCGAATCCGCTCGAAGATCACCATCAAGAACGAGTTGATGATCGAGAACGAGATGGCCGCAAAAAGAACGACGACCAGGATATAGCTGGCAATGTCATAGCTCTCGCGCATGAGCACGAGAATTGGTGAGCGGTCGCGCCACGTCAGCACCTCGACCGGATGCTCACTGACCGCCGCCCGGATCCGATCCGTGGCTGATTCGAGTTGGACGCCGCGATCCAGGTGTATGGATATGGTGGATACCTCGTCGGTGGAATAGCCGAGCAGTTCTCTCGCCTTGTCGATATGCACAAAAGCCATCAGCTTCTCGAACTCGGAACTGTTCGTCCGGTATAGACCGCGGACGCGGTAGGCACCTGCGCTGACCTCATTGTCGAGATCACTCACCATTACCACGACTTTCTCGCCGACGCGCACATTGAGCCTGTCGGCTTGCGCCTCACCGATCACGATTTCGTCCGTCGCCTCGTCACCGAGGTAACTGCCCTCAACAATCGAAGCCGGGATACTTGAAACCGAGCTTTCGGCGCGAGGCTCTACTCCAACGATTCGCACCCCCGATGCCTGCTCGGAGGAGTTCACCATCCCTGGGCTGTACACCTGCGGGGCGAAGGTGAGGCCTTCCAGGGCCAACAGGTCTTGCTCCAATCCCGAATAATCCGTCAGCTTCCCCCGGATGGTCGGATTATCCTGATAGCCGTTCGCGGAGATGCGCACGTGCCCGCCCTCAAGTTCGATCGAGGAGTTGACCATCTGAATTGAAAAGCCGTCCGCAAAAGTCATCGTGCCGACGTAGCAAAAGACGCCCACGCCGATCGCCGTGATGAGCACCCATGACCGGCGCTTGTTCCGCCAGATGTTACGCCATGCTATCTTCGCGATAATATTCATGTGTTACATTATGTAATCTGTCTATTTATATTGGCGGTCAATTTTTTATGTCACTCGTAGTCATGAATTACTTGAACCTTCTGAGCGCGTCGATAGGCGAGAAACGGTTGATGCGTGCCATGGGATAGACCAGAGCGGCCAGAGCAATGCAGCCGATCCAGATGAGCGGCTGGATGAAGATCCTCGGTTGGTTTGAGAAGGAGAAGCCCTCGACCGTGAAGCCGAACGTTTCGTACATATCGCGCAGCTCCTGACTCAACGGGATCGGGTTAGCACGGAAGTACGCGATCAGCGCCGCCGAAAGGGCGAGTCCGATCAATGCGGCCAGTATCACCTTGATGATCAGCTCGACCGCAACCAACGCTGTCGCGATGCGAGGCTTCATCCCGATGGACATCATCACGCCGAACTCGCGGACGCGCTCCATCACGCTCATCATCGTAGTGTTGAAGATCTCGAACCCGACCATCAGCAAGAGAAATATGTAGAAGATGCCGTTGCCTACGTCGTCGAGTGCGCGGGCCTGTTGTATCTCCGGCATCAACTCCGGCCACGCCATCACCTCGTACGCCCCCTCGTTCAGGTCGCCCTGAAGATCGCGTGCGAAATCGCCCGCCTTTCGAAAGTCCTCCGTCCGAATCACCAACTCGGT
Source organism: Rhodothermia bacterium (assembly GCA_018679295.1). GTDB lineage: Bacteria > Bacteroidota > Rhodothermia > Rhodothermales > JABDKH01 > JAHHLP01. The sequence goes on along the minus strand of JAHHLP010000136.1, from coordinate 893 downwards.
AAACCGCCCGTCCATTGAAAAGAGAAACTGGGCGTCGTGCAACGTCATGATCATCATCGAGCGATCGACATCAGGGTTGCCCGTTCGCAAGAGGCCTTTCACGACATACAGATCGGCGCCCATCGCGTTGCGATAGCCCTGCGTCAGCACGACAACCGTATCTCCTACGGCGACATCCAGATTGAGTGCTAGGGTCCGGCCGAGGAGTACGCGCCGGTCATCATCCGGTGAGAGCCTCTCTCCTTCGACCGGCCTTGTCGGAAACGTACTGACGTCGTACTCGCGTGACGGATCGATGCCGACAATCATTCCACCGACGCTCGAGGAATCGGAGCTGATCAGGCCGAATCCCGAGATGCGTGTGGTCCACCGGTCCACCCAATCGTGTGAATCCATGATAGTGGGCCAGTCCTTCTCGTCGGTTTCCAGCGAGTACGAAAACGTGCGCTCGTCGTAGTAACCGTCGCGATGGACCTGCACGTCACCCATGAAGACCCGTACGGCAACCTCCTCCATCGCGTCGTACGTGCCGTTCTGAATCGAGTGCGCCATCGTTATGATGAGCAGCGCAAACACTATGGCACCCATCGTGAGGATACTCCGGCGGCGATTGCGCCAGAGGTCTCTCCACGCCAGCTTCAGGAGTCGCAACATTATGGCACCCTACAACGGCTTGCGCAGGTTTCTCTGGGTGAAGATGGACGACGGAATCTTCTCGTCGAACCGGACATTCTCGAGGTCGAGGATCGTGCGGCGGCCCTCTTTCTTCTCCTCTACCAGCTCCATGCGAGCAGGAATTTCGCGTCCACCCATCTCCTTGACATCCGAGAACAGCATCGTTCGGACGAGTTCACCCCGTTCGTTGAAATACTCCGCCCGCAGCGGCACGAAAT
>JAHHLP010000407.1 GCA_018679295.1 Rhodothermia bacterium | reverse complement strand
GGCTTATCTCGAGTCCGAACTTCCCCGGTTTGAACAACGATGGCCGGCGGAAAAGGACTCGATCACGACTGCGGAATGGGAGCACTTCTATTCCGATTGCAGTCATATCGAAGCCACAGCTTCAGAGCTTCAAGCGATCGATTAGATTAATATCCTATCGTGGACCGTAAGACACAACGGCGCGATACTCGGCGAGGTGCAGCACCAATTGGCGACCTGGAGTTTCGGGCCGCTGCTCGTGATGACGTCCGAAGCATCGTACGCCTGCTGGCCGATGATCCTCACGGGTCGAATCGTGAAGATTTCGGCGATCCGCTTCCGGAGGACTACTACAACGCCTTTGAAGCTATTGACGAGGATCGAAACAACGAACTCGTGGTTGCCTGCAGCAACGGGCGGGTAGTCGGTGTACTTCAACTAACGTTCATTCCCCACTTGACGTACACGGGGGGCTGGCGGGCGCAAATCGAAGGAGTCCGAATTGACGCGGCGTTGCGATCGACGGGCGTAGGACGCACGATGCTCGAATGGGCGATCGAACGCGCGAGAGAACGCGGCTGCCACGTGGTGCAACTGACGACGGATCGATTGCGGCACGAGGCAAAGAGATTCTACGAGGGCCTGGGGTTCGAGGCGACCCACGACGGAATGAAGCTGCATCTCAATCAATAGTCTGTACCGCACCTGCTTTCCACCGAGAGTCCCGAGACTCGGCGCGGCAAGATGCGCTGAGGCACGCACTGAAGTTCTCGGCGCGCAAGCGTCTCCGATATACTCATTTGAGGTGTCGACAGGTTGTCTGTTTCCATCTTAATGGGTATAAGTAGAAATCAGTCCCCAGAAGCCTATGACCGGCCAGACAATATCACACTTTCGCGTCATCGAGAAAATTGGTGGCGGCGGCATGGGTGTGGTGTACCTGGCCGAGAACCTCAAGCTCGGCAGTAAGGTCGCACTCAAGTTTCTTCCGCCCCACATGGCGACCGATACCGAGGCCAAGCAGCGGTTTGTCCAGGAAGCGCGCGCAGCGTCATCGCTGAACCACGCGAACATCTGTACCATCCATGACATCGATGAGACGGAGGATGGTCAACTGTTCATCGCAATGTCTCATTACGAGGGGGAGACGCTAAAGGCAAAGCTTGAGCGAGGGCCTTTGCCTATCGCGGATGCCGTCGAGATAGTGAGGCAGATCGCGGAAGGACTCGCTGCGGCTCACGAGAAGGGCATCGTGCATCGCGACATCAAGCCCGCGAATATCTTTGTTACGAAGCGGGGCAGGGCGGTTATCCTGGACTTTGGTCTGGCCAAGTTGAGCGGGTCGATCGATCTCACACGGAGCGGCAGCACGTTGGGTACCGCCTCCTACATGTCGCCGGAGCAGTTTCGAGGTGAGGATGTGGGTCCGGCGGCTGACATGTGGTCGCTTGGTGTAATTCTATACGAGATGCTTGCCGGAGAGCGCCCGTTCTCGGGAGACTACGAGCAGGCTGTGATGTACGCTGTCCTCAACGCGCCGCTCGCGGACGTGAAACGACTTCGCCCCGAGACTCCGACCTCTCTTCAGAAGATCGTAAAGCTGTGTCTTGATCGCGATGCTGTGAATCGGGGTTCCGCGAAAAAGGTCATTGATCTTCTGGCGGTGGACGGGTCCGGCTTTCAACTCTCCACCTCTTCCAGCACCAACGGCGGCTCTCGTATCAGACTCGTTTCGGTCTTGGCCGTTGCGATCTTGCTACTGGCCGGCGCGGCCCTCGTATGGCTGACACGTGGAATTGAGGGTGACACGGAGATCGACTCGATCATTGTGTTGCCGCTACGCAATCTTTCCGGCGACGCGCAGCAAGAATATTTCGCCGACGGTATCACTGAGGAGCTGATTGACAAGCTGGGCCGACTGGAATCACTCCGAGTGATTTCCAGCACCACGTCGATGCGATACAAGCAGTCCGACCTGCCACTACCGGATATCGCCGACGAGTTGGACGTCAACGGGGTCGTGGAAGGTTCGATACAGTTGAGTGGGAAAGACGTTCGCGTCCGGGTTCGTCTGATCGATGACCGTGACCGTCAATTGTGGAACGGGAGCTTCGAGAGACCCATGCGCGATATCCTGGCACTACAGGACGAGATCGCCATGACTATCGCCCGGGAGATCTCACTTGAGATCACGCCGGACGAGAAGGCTCGACTCGCGAGAGGAGTCACAGTCGACCCTGCCGCCTTTGACCTCTATCTGAAGGCAAAAGCTCTCCTTGGAAGGAGAGACCCATCGGCCATGATCGAGGCCAGGCGTTTGCTCGAGTCAGCGATAGACATTGAACCGGAATTTGCACCGGCATACGCACGGTTGGCGGAGGCGAGCTTTAGCGGCTTGTGGACACAGGAAGTGCAACCGCCAAGAGTCGAGGTCGAGGCCCTGCTTCAAAGAGCAATGGAACTTGACCCGGAGCTGTCAGAAACCTTCGTGTCGCGAGGACTCATCAGACAGTTCTGGGACCTGGATATGGCGGGGGCAGAAGAAGATCTTCGGACGGCGATCAGGCTTAATCCCAACCTTGCAGATGCGCACCACGAGTTGGCGCAGTTGCTAATGCGCCTGCGCCGATTCGAAGAAGCGATCGACCAATCACTCATCGCCGTGCAACTCAACCCTGGTTCGGCGTGGATTCTAAGCGGACTTGGTGAAATCTATAGCTTCAGTGGCCGGCATGATCGAGCCATATCGGTGTTGCACCGAGCACTTGAACTGGACCCCGAACGGGTCTCCACCCGCGGATGGCTCTTTACCGCGTATTACTTTGCCGGTCGCCTTGAAGAGGCCATCCCCTATGCCGACATGAAGACGGTATGGTTCGAGCCACCGTCTGATGAGGTTATTCTTGCAGATAGCGTTGAAGCACGCAGACTGCTATCGCAAGTATCGGCAGCCTGGGACGAAAGTACCGCGGACGCCGGTGTACTGGCATGGGGTATCGCCAAGTCATATGCGTATCTGAACGACGTGGATCGGGCGTTTGAGTGGTTGTATCGATACTCAAACATTGCGGCTGGATTCAACACGTACGTTGGAGTAGACCCGCTCTTTGAAACCGTCCGGAGTGATCCTCGATATCACGACTACCTCTATCACATTGGGCTCGACGAACTTGTTAGATAGCGGTTCACCCGGGTGACGCCACGAAGCAAGTCAATCGAATTCCACAGAGGCCCGATATGTTGCAAACCACGCGAGCGTATAGGCCACCTTCGCGATCAGTTGACTGGGCCGGCGGGCAATGTTGTGCGAAGCGCCGGGTATCTCGACCAGCGCCGTGTCGATCTTGCGGAACGTAAGGGCATGGTAGAGTTGCTTGGCTTCGGATAGCGGTGTCCGCAGATCGTCGGCACCCACCATGACCATCGTCGGCGTGCTCACGTTGCCCGCGAGCGAGATCGGCGACTCAGCCAGATAGGCTTCCGGGTTTTCCCAGGGGCTGCCGGGATATCGGTAGTCATGGTAGTAGGGCCAATTGTCAGCTACGAGGACCTTGGAATACCAGTTCATCACGGGCTTAGTCACAACGGCAGCGCGAAAACGGTCCGTCGAACCGACGATCCACGCGGTCATCGTGCCGCCGGCGCTGCCGCCGGTTACGAAAAGTTGCTCCGGGTCTACGTATGATGCCTCCAGCACGGCGTCGACTCCACTCATCAGGTCGTTGTAGTCGCCGCCCGGATAGTCGTGGTGCAGCAGGTTGGCGAACTCCTCTCCGTAGCCCGTACTGCCCCTCGGGTTCGCGTACAGGACTACGTATCCGGCCGCAGCGTACAGCTGAATCTCCGGAGAGAAGTGGGGACCGTACGCGCTGATCGGTCCACCGTGGATTTCCAGGAGGAAAGGATATTGGAGATTCGGGTCGAAGTCGGGTGGCTTTACAACCCATCCTTGAATTCGACGGTTATCGAGAGACGAGGTCCACGTTATCGATTCCACATCTCCGAGCGTGCGATCGGCCAGCAAATCCTTGTTGAGGCTGGTGAGTACGCGCAGACCCGACTTTGGGCCTTGCGTAACGGCCACGTCTGCGGGTCGCGTGGAGCGGCTGTGCGTGTAGGTGATCCAACCGGTTTCGGAGACAGTGAAGGATCCGCCGATGTACGGTCGACCGATCACGGTACCGCCCATCTGGTCGATCAGCGGATGAAGCGAGCCGTCCAGCGTCAGGTGAGCAATGTGCCTCACCCCTGAACTCTCGTAACTCACATACAGACCGTCACCGTCCGGGTGCCACACGACCGTGTCAAAGCTGAGATCGGATGCCTCGGTGAGAAGCCGACGGCCGCTTCCGTCGACGTTCATCAGATAGACTCGCGTGTTTTGGAAGGTTGTGACACGGTCGTCGAACCCAAGGTATGCGATTCGACTCCCGTCGGGAGATACCGCCGGACGCGTGTCGGGGCCGTCGCGATCCGTGAGTGTTATGATTTCCTGGTCGGCGAGCGCGACCACATGCACCTCGGATTCGACGTGATCGTGCTCCCAATCCTCTATGCGGTTGGCCGAGAAGACGAGCCCCGTCCCATCTGGCAGCCAGCTTGGCGTGCCACCGTGTTGAAAGTCTCCCGTCGTCACCTGTCTAGGGGTGCCGCCCTCCGCCGGCACAACGAACAGGTGGCGGTATCCTGGTTCGATGTAGCCGCTGCCATCGGCCTCATGACGGACCCGAGTGACGACGCGGGGCTCGTCCGCCCATATGGCCCCCTTGGGAGGCGATGGCATCTTGACATCGAGCTTCGGCTCATCCTTGGGTACGAGCATCGAGAACGCCAGTCGAGTTCCGTCTGGGGACCAGGAAAGGCCAGAAGGGGATCTCTCGAGTTGCGTGAGCCGGGCTGTTTGTCCCGTGTCCATCCATTGCACGTAGATCTCGGCGCCGGCCTCCGTTCCGCGTACGTAGACAACGCGCGTGCCGTCCGGCGACCAGCGGGGTGACGACTCATTGCCTTCGTGGAGGGTCAGCTTGCGGTGGCCCGTCCCATCGGTGGCTATGATCCACAGACGGCGCTGCCTGCGGTCGTTCATGATGTCCATCCCATTCCGAACGTAGACGACGTACCGTCCGTCTGGGCTGATTTGGGGCTCGGTAGCCCATTCCAATTGGAAGACATCTTCGGGTGCGAACGGCCGCGAAGGTTGCGCATCCGTAGCCGTGACCGCTGGCAGGGACTGCGCAAGGACGAGAGCGGCCGCGATCAGTCTGATCGAACGAGCCGAAGGTCCAGATCTCATTTGTCCGCACCTTCCATGCTCGTTGATACAGTCATGCGTGTTCGAGTCGTCGGGTGGCCGTGGGGCGCGACGGGGCGTTTGTGCTTTCTACTTGATGACGACCATTCGTTTCGTCTCAGCGTAATCATCCGCCTCGAGACGGTAGTAGTAAACACCTGCGGGAAGATGGGAGACGTCGACCTGCTTCTCGTGGACTCCGGGTCCCATCCTGTCCGACATGACTTCCTTGACCCGGCGGCCCAGCACATCGATGAGAGTCAAGTGTACCTCACTTGCGGTCGGTAATTCAAACGAAACGATGGTCGACAGGGTAGCCGGATTAGGCCTGTTCTGGTCGAGCCTATACGTCGACCGAACGGCTTCATTCGGCTTGACATCTACAGTCCTGGCGAACTCGAAGACGTATGCCGACCCTGCCAGAATACCGTTGTCGTTTTCGTCGAACGGCATGCCCATGATCGCTCGATCGCCGTCCAGCGACACCGACAGCGGAAAGCGGTCATTCGGAGCGCCGTCACCCGCCATCAGCTTATTCTCCTGTACCCAGTTCTCACCGTCAAAGCGAAACGAATATGCCGAACCTGATCGCTCGCCGTTGTCGTTGCTGTCGGCGTTGGCGGCGATGACGATGCGTGAACCGCTGACGGTCACTTGCCCCCCAAACTGATCACCCGATTCCGCGTCGTCTGCCACAAGCTTCTGTTCCTCGTTCCACTGCGTTCCGTCGTGTCGGAACGCATAAGCGGCTCCTGACTCCATACCGGGCGCGTGATCGCCTTTCCACGCCCCTCCGACGATGCGATTGCCGTCAATGGCAACGGAGGAGCCAAAGAAGTCACTTGCCGCTCCGTCACTGGCGAGGACCTTCTGCTCGAGTACCCATGTGCAGGTCTCAGACGTGGGACAATCCGATCGACGGAAGATGTAGATGGCGCCGGCGTTCATCCCGAGCCCATTATCGTTTCGAGGCGCGCCAACGACAATTCGGCTTCCCTGGATCGCAACCGAATTCGCGAACCGATCGGCCATCGCGGGATCGTGCGGCACGAGTTCCTGCTCCTCAATCCAACCGGTTCCGTCATGCCGAAAGACGTAGGCGGACCCGGACATCATTGGATTCATCCCCCCGGTGTCTCCCATGGGCGATCCGACGACCATGAGATTTCCATCCATCGCAACGCTGTGACCAAAGGCGTCATATGCCTCGCCGTCACTCGCAGTGATGGTTTGCTCGAGGCTCCATTGTTCGCCGTCGTATGCGAACAGATAGGCCGAACCGGCGCCTACCCCTTTCTCATTTGAGTCCTCCGGGGCCCCCACCACAACGCGTCTACCGCTTCCCGCCACGGCAAAGCCAAATCGGTCTCCGAACATGCCGGAGGTAAGCTTCTGTTCTTCTTGCCACTGGCACGGCCCCGCATGGCACTGAGGCCGGATAACGTAGGCCGCTCCCGACGTCGCACTGGTACCCACGACCGCAAGCTCCCCCCGAAGCGAGACCGACATGCCAAAGAAGTCGTTCTGGCTGCCATCTGCAGCCATAACTTTCTGTTGACTTTGAGCAGCAGCGACGCCGGTCGTTAGAGCAAGGATGACCGCCAGAATTATGGTCTCGTTGAAACGTGGTGGTGCCATTTTCGGACGTCACAGAGTATTAATTGGTGTCGCGAACCCTAAGCAACTCGGAGTTAGGCAGATTGTCAATAGTTGCAACGCACTGGATTGGTTTTTGGATGTCTACGATCCGATTTGTGGGCGGCGAGCACGACAGTTGATCGTTTGTGAGGATCGGTCGAGCGTAAAACATGCAGTGCCACGAGGACATATGCTCGGACAGCCACGGCAGCAGCCGATCACCCCAGGGCCACATCCAGCACCATCATCACGATAAAGCCGAACACCGTTGCGGTCGTGGCCAAATCTGTGTTCTCGTGGTAGTGTGACTCGGGGATTAGCTCCTCGACAACCACGTAGATCATCGCGCCAGCGGCAAATGCGAGCGCATACGGAAGGATGGGCTGGAAAGTGAGAACGGCGGCAGCCCCAACAACGGCCGCAATCGGCTCGACGATCGCTGACAACTGGCCGTACCAAAAGCTCTTGAACCTGGAAGTGCCCCCTCCGCGAAGCGGCATCGCCACCGCTATGCCCTCGGGGAAGTTCTGGATGCCGATGCCGATGGCGAGAGCGGCGGCCGCTGAAAGAGAAGCGTCCGCTCCGGCCACGCCCACACCAACCGCGCCGAAGGCCACGCCCACCGCCAGGCCTTCCGGGATGTTGTGCAACGTAATTGCAAGGACAAGCAGGGTTGATCGATGCCAGGTTGTCTTGATCCCTTCGGCCCGTCGTACGGGCAGACCGGGGTGCAAGTGCGGCAACAGCTCATCTGCAATCCGGAGAAACAAGCCCCCGAGGGCAAATCCTACGGTTGCCGGAAGCCACGCCGTGAGGCCCATCGCTTCGGACATCTCGATTGAGGGAGCAAGGAGGGACCAGAAACTCGCCGCTATCATCACACCCGCCGCGAATCCGAGTAGGGAGTCGAGCAGCCGCTGAGACACTGTGCCGGTGAAAACTACCAGCGCAGCGCCCGCCGCTGTAACCGACCACGTGAAGATTCCGGCGACCAGCGCCTGGGTGACGGGAGTGAGTTCACTGAGCCAGTCAATCATTCAAGAGGGCAAGATATCCCCGGCTAATTCTAGGTTGAAGCACAAGTGTGTATCGAGGCACTCGTGAATGAAAGGATGTCGGATCACAGACGCTGTAGGCGAATCCCGAAATCTCAGGAGGAGCCAAGCTGGCGTCGGTTAATTTGGTCACCAGTCTGAATGGCGGGCCACCAGCAAACTACTTCGAAACGAAGGCTCCAATCGGTAACTTGGTGCGACAAAAGGACATCATTTCGGCCGGCCGGTGACTCGACTGAAGACTCTCCTTTCACGGCGCTACGCGCCCCAATCGCTCTTGGCCCTTGCGGGCATTACCGCCATTCTGTTGGCGTTACTTCCGCCTGAGGCTACGTTAGGCTCCATCATCAGAATCGTGCTGCTGCACGGCGCGCTGGCTCGCGCGGGCCTGGTCGCATTCGCCGTAGCGGCTTTGCTTGGTGCTGTTCTGCTCGCCCGCCCGACGCCGCAACTGGAGTCATGGACGCTGGCATCGCAGACGACTGCATTCACAGTTTGGTTTCTTGGAGCGTTGACAAGCGCGATCGCAACCTATCAGTCCTGGGGAGTACTAATTGCCTGGGGCGAACCGCGAACCCAAGCTACCGCGATGATCCTCGCGTTGGCTGTGGTGATGCTTGGTGTGGTTCGTTGGCTGAGAAATGCGCGCTTCACCGGCCTGAGCAACATGGTCGTCGGTGTCTTTGCGTGGACCCTGGTATCTCGAGCGTCTAGTATCCAGCACCCTCAGGATCCGGTAGGCACTTCACCGTCGACAATGTATCAGGTGATCTTCCTCGCTCTCGTAGGAACACTCGTAGTAGCCTCGGTGCAATTTGCCAGGTGGATTCGACGGCTCGACAGCGAAGAGCGCCCACGACCTAACATTGCGAGTGAGTCGACATGAGCCACCCGTCAAATCATTGACCGATAGCACCGTCTCGACCTGGCTGAAAAGGGCGTCTCGAGACAGGCCCCGCTACCGATTCACCAACCGGACTGCGATGAGGCCAGTCGGCTCACTTGATCATGTTCGGCGTGTCACTCGTTAGGATGTGTCTTTGTGTGGCCACGTTCGAACTTCGTTTGCCTCGTCCTCCGACGGGTCACTTTGAACGTTTGCCCGCTCCGCCTCCGCTTCCGCCGTAGAAGAACATCGCGCCAAGCAGAAAGCCGAAGTCGTACCATCCACCGTTGTTATGAACCTCGTAGATCGCCACTTTGTCTGAAAAGAGCGATACGATGAACGTGAACATCGAGATGAACCCGTGCCATAAGCCTTTCCAGAATCCGGCCGTGGCGCCAAGGTCGTTCGGCGTGTCCACAAGTTCGTTGGTGCCTGGAGCACATCCGGTTAGCAGGAGCAATGCGATTATCGCGATCGCCAGTACGATGGCCTTTTTCATCCTGAACCCCCGGTCTGTATGCAACAATAGATAGAATCCCCGGCGGGTAACCGAGGCCGAGCTACTTCTCGCCGCAAGTCACACGAATGTGCATAGGGGTGTAGATCCCGAAGGTAAGGGCACCAACCAACTGGTTGACGAAGCTCAAGCGCGTTTCCACTTTAGCAACACCCGATGTGCATTTGTCGGATACGTCAATCTCTTTGGGAGGAACTAGTCCGTATATCCACGCATCCGCAAAGGTATCCTCTACAACTACGGTTGACGGCTTCAGCTCGGACGTTACAACTTGTGCATGGTAGCATCCGCTCAGCAGTACTACGGCTGCCACGGACAACAAGAATCTGGGCATCGATTTAATCTCTTTAGGTACAACTGATAGTATGGTGTTGATAGTATGGCGCGCCAGGTCTCATCGCGGCTGGAAGTTCAGCTTTGTTTGCTGCCTCTCGGAGTTCGGTCCGGACAGCTCTCTGAGAATCAGCGCGTGAGAACTAGCTTTCGCCGCCCGACGATACAGCAGGGGTGGACAATTTCAAATAGGGGATTCCCTGAAAGAGCGGCCGTCGAGCGCCCTTCGTTCGAGAAGTTCTTGTCGCGTCCGCAGTCCGATGAGACCAGACA
>JAHHLP010000058.1 GCA_018679295.1 Rhodothermia bacterium | reverse complement strand
GGTGTCTTCAGCCCGAGTTCCGCGTCGTCGAAGCAGCGGAGGGCGCCGAGGCCCTCGAAGTGCTGACGCAGATTCTTCCCGACCTCATTCTCAGCGACGTGATGATGCCCGGTATGGACGGGTATGAGCTGGCTGAAAAATTAAAGAAGGACCCCGTCTACAGTCACATACCCCTTGTTCTGCTTACGGCCAAGGCATCCGAGACAAGCAAGATCCAGGGTCTCGAAATGGGCATCGACGATTACATGTCGAAGCCCTTCAATGCCCGCGAGCTACGTGCTCGATTGAGAAACCTGATTCGTATCCGGGAGCAGGAGAAAGAGCTTCGGGAACTGAACGAGAATCTTGAACGCCGAGTACAGGATCATCTCGGCCGCATCCTTGACGATCGCCGACGCTATGAACAGGAACTCATCTCGGCGCGAGACAAAGCGGAAGCGTCAGCCCGACTGAAATCGACCATCCTGGACAACGTCAGTCATGAACTACGGACACCGCTTTCGACCATTCTTGGCTACGCACAGTTGCTTTCGAAAGAGATTGATGATGGTCGGCGGGATTTCGCTGTCTATATCGAGCGCAGTGGAAGGCGTCTTCTCGACACGGTAAGCGCCATTCTCGATCTTTCTCAGTTGGAGTCTGGAAGCGTTGTGCTGGAGCCGGAAGCGTTCAAGGTTACCGGAGTCGTCTCGGAGGTGCTTGCCCGATTCGAATCCGAAATTGAGCAGAAGGGACTCGCGTTGGAGGTGTCCTTACCGGATGCGGAGATCGATATGCGGCTCGACCGCGAAAAGCTCGTTCGGATCCTGAGTCATGTTGTCGGTAACGCTGTCAAGTTCACGGAATCAGGAGAGATCTCCGTTGCGGTTTCGGGTGAGTCGGACAACGTAATATTCCGTGTCCGCGACACCGGTCCGGGCATCAGCAAATCCTTCGTCCCCGACCTGTTCACAGCGTTCAAACAGGAGTCATCCGGTTTCGACCGGTCGCATGAGGGTAGCGGGCTGGGTCTCGCCATCTGTAAGGGCCTCGTCGATCTCATGTACGGGAGGATCGATGTGGAGAGCCGGATTGGCGAGGGATCCACCTTTACTGTAGTGCTTCCGAAGGTGATGGTTGTCGACCCGCGCACCGCGCGCCAGGACCGACCGGCCAAGTCATCTGAGGGCGGCACCTTCCGGATGAAGTCATCGACGGATTCGGGCGTGGTGGGTGGCACCGCGAGTCAGTCGTCGAGCGAAGCCGATCAGTAGGAGCGAAAGCTAGACTCGGCAGCCAGTCTATTGCCGGTGACGTATTCCGCTACCGCCCTACCAGGCAGTCGGTACCGTTTTCGGTCCTTCACAGAGGATGTAGTCGACGCCAAACTGCACCTGTTGAAGGGAGCCACCCTCGGTCACCTCCATATGCTCGATGATTTCGAGGACGCCAGACACCGGATTCCAGTCAAGACTCTGGAATTCAGCGACAGTTTCTTCAACCAGCTCGCGATCGGGTCCGGAATTCCACTGAATGACGAGAGCCGTGACGGCCTGGCTCAGGTCTATCGGGGGCTTCGGTACAGCGACTGCGATTCTGAACTCGACGCCCGGAAAGGTCTTCGTAAGCTTCATGCGGACAAGTTCCGCTGTCGTGTTCGCAGTAAAATGAAGAGTTTCGATTGACATCTCGATTTGATCTGGTGATGCTTGTTTACGGCCGGTATGAGTCTCAAATCAGCGTAGAGCAAAGGCCTCGAACCGATATCATCACCCATTTCAAGTATCGGGCCAATCTGGGTTTGGATTGTCTGAGCGCTAAATTAGCCTGCCTTGAGTACGTCTGAAGACATATGGACACCGTTGGCGCATCCAGGCCCTCTCGGACGCGGTGAAGTCCACCTTTGGCGAATCAGTCTTGCGGATCATGACGGCCGTTTGACGAAATTCGCCGGGGCCCTGGTAGAGGAAGAGAGGCTTCGAGCTGAACGTTTTCGTTTTGATCGCGACAGAAACCTGTATGTACTAAGCCGCGGCGCCCTCCGCCTTTTGCTTTCGGCGTACACCGGACAACGAGCCGATGAACTTGAGTTTCGGTATGGATCGCAGGGAAAACCGTCGCTCGCTTCAGACGGGCTTCAGTTTAACCTATCGCACTCCGGCGGTCTTTGCACCGCGGTATTTGCACGAGGCATCCGCGTGGGTGTTGATATCGAGGAGAAAGCTCGCGACGCTTCGTTCCTCGACCTGGCCGAGCGGTTCTTTGCACCAAGCGAACGTCGCGCATTGGCGAGAATGCCTGAGGAACGGATTAGAGACGCCTTCTATGCTGTATGGACTCGGAAGGAAGCGTACATCAAGGCGCTCGGTGAGGGCGTCACGCACGGGCTGGACAACTTCTCCGTAACGGTTGAGCCGGGCGCGGAGCGGCCGAGGGTGCATTCGGATCGAGACCCGCTTGCCGCCGAAACGTGGTCGATGATTTCTTTTGAGCCCCAAGCCGGCTTTGCTGGTGCGATGGCGATGGAGGGGCAGGGCCATCGCATCACGACATTGGAGTTCGTTCCTGACGGTGTCTAGAGGTGCGGCTTATTGCCCGCGTTCAAGGCGCCTCGCCGCTACGTTTCAAGGGCTTCCGCCACAGAGATGAGTATCGTGTTGAGGAACGTGTTGATCCGCCTCATCAACCGGCTGCTTGCGGCCCGGTCCATCATTTCGGCTTCGGGCATCGAGACAGCAGCGTCTACAATACTGTCCCGGAAGAACGAGACGGCCTGGAGAACGACGGGAAGCCCCATGCCGATTTCGCGGGTGTTTTTGGCGTATTCCTGACCCATTGATTTCGCTTCAGCGATGAGGCGGTCGCCGGCCTCCTCGTCTCCTGACACGAACTGCTCCAGCAGCGACATGACCCGGCGCCCCATCTCTCGCATATGCAGCCGTTCGTCGGAACTGAGTTCTTTCAACCATGACCGGTCTGGCTGCTGCGCTATTCCCTCACGCGCCCTTTCGAGCGCTCCCTCGATGAGATGGGTGGACACCTCGTCCGAGGTTTCGTCTATCGAATGATCTCCCGAAAGCCGCTCGATTTCAGAAAGAGGAAATCGGCGATGTCCGCCCGGAGTAACCATCACAAGGATGTCGCCGTTGTCGGCCCAGCGTCGAAGTGTCGCGGGATGAACGTTGAGCCGTTCGGCTGCAGCGCGCAGTGTAAGTAAGTGCTGTTCCGCCATCGAATCAACTCAATTTTGCGGCCGATGAAAATCTATACAAATCTGTGCATTGGTGTACAAATCTGCATATATTTCGCGCGGAACAGAGGGTGGCAATATGCCGGCGAGAGGTGGGGACGGACAAAGATAACAATGATTGTCAAGAGAGTGAACTCTGATAGATTGATGATCGCACTAAAGACGGTTTCGGCTTTCTTGTTGGCGCTCTTTGTCGCCCTTGTCGCCGAGCCGCTGACCCCTTTCGGGAATGCCAATGCGCAACCTGCGCATCTCACATCTGCGGACTCACTGCTGTACTACGAGATGCCAATCGTGGTCGTCACAGCTACGCGTGGTGCGCGCTCTCTGCGGGATGTACCGATTTCCACAGAAGTCCTCATGGCGGAAGAGATTGAGGCGCGGGGCAACGTCCGGTTGACGGACCTGCTTGCTGAGCAAGCGGGGATAGCCATTGTGCACGAATTCGGTGCCGGCGTACAGATGCAGGGGCTGAGTTCTGACTATGTTTTGATATTGGTCGACGGCGAACCCGTGATCGGAAGGTCGGGCGGAACGCTGGATCTGGACCGGCTCACAATTCGCGGGCTCGAACGCATCGAAATCGTTCGCGGGCCCTCCTCATCCCTCTATGGCAGTGACGCTCTTGCCGGCGTAATCAATCTCATCACCCGCGATCCCTCGACGCCGTTCGAGGCAGCCCTTAGCGCCCAGTTTGAAACGCATTCAACCGCTGATCTGTCGCTGACTGGCGAGTTTTCGCAAGGCCCGGTCTCCGGCTCGATCCTGCTCGACCGGTACAGCTCAGACGGCTACGATCTGTTCGAGGACAGGATTGGGCAGACGGCGCCAGGATTTGTTGACTATACGGCGTCAGGTCGTATCAAGGTGGATGCCTCGGACCGAACCAAAGTCCGGGCGGCGGGACGTTTTGGACGTCTGGATCAGAAGGATGAAATCGGCCTCTCGTTTGGCGCGGGATCCGCACCTACAGCGAGCATCGGAGAGCGCACCGAGTGGAACGTGAGTTCCGGCGTCGAACATGCGATAGGGGATCGGGTCCGGTTGGACGGATCCGTGTACCTTTCGCGCTTCATTTCTACGACGGCGCTTGTCGAGGAGGACTCGCGGTTCGCTCAACTCTATGGGGAGACCGAGATCAAAGCCGATGTCGTGCTAGGGACCAGTCACTTGATGACTGCGGGTGTTGGCGGCGCCCGTGAGTCCGTAGAGGCAGATCGCGTTGTCGGTGGAAGCCAGACTGCGGAAGCGGGCTTTGCGTACCTGCAGCACCAATGGACCCCGTCTATCAAGCTCAACCTGATCGCCAGCGCGCGGCTCGATCATCATACAGACTACACGGACCGGGTAAGCCCCAAGTTCTCCGTATTGTACAAACCGGTCCGAAGACTTCATTTGCGCGGTTCTGTCGGAAGCGGGTTCAAGGCGCCGACTTTTCAGCAGCGCTATCTGGACTTTCGGAATCCAATTGGCGGCTACAGTGTGTTCGGAGCCTCAGGAGTGGCCAGCACCCTGGCGCAGCTCGAGGACGAAGGCGGAATCAGGAGATACACCGGGACAATCGACGTAGGCACCGCATTGCGCCCGGAGCACTCGTGGTCTTTTAACGTCGGCGCTGATGCTTATGTGTCCGATCAGGTCGAGGTTCGGCTTAATCTGTTTCATAACCGAATCGAGGATCTGATCGAGACCGTCCTCATCGCGGAGCAGACGAACGGTCAGCAAATCTTTTCATATTCAAATCTCGATCGTATCCGGACTCAGGGTGTCGAGGTCAATCTCGGACTCAACCCGGTCCGGTCGGTGCGGGTAGATGTCGGCTATCAGTTCCTGGACACGGCGGACCTGGATGTGCTCGACGCCATCAGGGACGGCTCTGTATTCAAGCGAGTAGACGGTCGCGATGTGCGCGTCACGGTCGGTGAATACGGTGGTCTGTTTCAACGCTCACGACACTCAGCATCCCTCAATGTCCGGTATCGCGTCAAGCGCCTTGGTCTTACGGCATCCGTTCGGGGGACGTACAAGGGACGATACGGCCTTTTCGACCGAAACGGGAATCTGATTCTGGACGACGATGCGGAGTACGTGTCTGGCCATATGCTCTGGAACGTGACTGCAACAAAGGACATCACGTCTCGAGTCAAGATCCGGGCCGGTGCCCGAAACCTGTTCGATCACACCGACCCTGAGCTGATTCCAGCTTTGTCCGGACGCTTGATCTTCGCCGGAATCGAATTACGAACCAACTAGTCAACCTCACAGCAACACCATGCTATATAAAGCTATCTACCGAACCACGCTCGCAGTCTTTCTGACTGTAGGTCTCGCAGCGTGCGACAGCGACTCTGCGAACGACACGGGGTCAGAAGTCGAGACTGTCCTTGTCACCGATGTCGCGGCTGATCCTGCGACGGGTCGTGATCCCGTTACCGGTCAGCCCACAGGTACCACGGGCCACTTTACGCTGTTCAGCCTTCGAGATAACACGATCATATCTTCGGGTGACAACTTCTCGGCTGCCGATTCGGCATCCTCGAAATGGGACATCGGGTTTCGCGGTACCACGATCATCGTTAACGGCGGGTCGAGCGGCCCGGGCAACGGAGGAGCCATGCTCGTGGAGGGCGTTTTTGAAGAGCTGACCGAAGCACCCGCCTCGGGATACGAAGTTGACTCGTCCGAGAAGTATGCGATTCCATCCGGATCTGGTAACGGCTGGTACAACTACAATCCGCAGCTGATGGTGTTGTCCCCCATTCCGGGCCGGTTCCTTGTGATCCGAACCGCTGATGGCAAATACGCGAAGCTGAAGATTCTCAGTTACTATCAGGGCGCCCCGGACCCGGTCGATCCATTCTCGGATCCGGAGCGGTACTACACCTTCGAGTACGTCTTCCAGCCTGATGGAAGCCGTGTGCTGACGGACTCGTAGCGGAGGAGCTCTCGTGAGAACAATCGTCCACTATCTGCCGATTGCGACTACCATTGTCTCGGTAGTATTCGCTTTCGTCCTTTATCGACACTGGCGGTCCAAGCCGAGTGCACTCTATCTGGCCTGGTGGACGTTCGGCGTCGTCATGTACGGCGTCGGCACACTCACCGAGAGTCTGACGACGATCTTCGGCTGGGATCCGCTTGTGTTCAAGTCCTGGTACATCAGTGGCGCGTTGCTCGGCGG
>JAHHLP010000138.1 GCA_018679295.1 Rhodothermia bacterium | reverse complement strand
GATGCGCTCCGTCTTCGCAAGCGATGTAACATAGCCCGCAGTGAATGCATTTGTTCTCGTCGATCGAGGCGACCACCTTGTACCCGAGATCGAGGTCGGCCCAGTCGCCGATGCGGGAGACGGTCTTGCCCTGGAAGTCGGAGATCTTTGAGTAGCCCTTGTCGAGCATCCACATCTCGAGGCCGGAGATGAGGTGCTCGACGATCCGGAAACCGTAATGCATGACGGCCGTGCAGACCTGCACGTTGGTCGCGCCGAGAAGCAGGAACTCAACCGCATCCTGCCAACGCTGAATGCCGCCGATACCGGAGACGGGGATGTTGATGTCGGGATCGGAGGCGATCTGCTGCACCATGTTGAGCGCGATGGGTTTTACAGCCGGACCGCAGTAGCCGCCGTGCGATCCGCGACCTGCCACCTGCGGATGCGGCTCGAGCGTGTCGAGGTCGACGCCCACGATCGAGTTGATCGTGTTGATGAGCGACAGCGCATCGGCGCCCCCTTCCGCCGCGGCGCGGCCCACGTAACGGATGTCAGCGATGTTGGGCGTCAGCTTGATGAACACGGGCGTGGTCGCCACTTCCTTCACCCACTCCGTCACCATCTTGGTGTACTCGGGCACCTGACCGACCGCAGATCCCATGCCCCGCTCGCTCATGCCGTGCGGGCAGCCGAAGTTCAGTTCGAGTCCGTCGCAGCCGGTGTCCTCGACGCGTTTGACCATCTCGTGCCATGCCTCACGTTCAGTCTCGACCATGAGCGACACGACGACAGCGTGATCGGGGAATTCTTCCTTGATCTCGCGTATCTCCTTCAGGTTCTCGTCTAGCGTTCGGTCGGTAATGAGCTCTATGTTGTTGAGCCCCATCAGCTTGCGGCCGTCGTAGTCGACGCCGCCATAACGCGAGGAGACGTTGACGATCGGCTCGAAGCCGAGTGTCTTCCACACGGCCCCACCCCAGCCGGCCTCGAAGGCGCGCCGCACCTGGTAGCCGGAGTTGGTGGGTGGGGCGCTCGCAAGCCAGAACGGGTTCGGCGAGGTGATGCCGCAGATGGTGCTGGTGATATCAGGCTTTTTCATAATCCTCGTCTGTCGCGCGTCTCATTTGTCATTCCCGCGAAGGCGGGAATCCATGTAATTTCGGCTTCTGTGACCCTTCTTATTGATTCCGGCTCCCCCGCTTTCGCGGGGGCAGGCTGCCCGGGATGACTCCTCTATTCGTCATTCCTGCGAAAGCAGGAACCCATCAATCCCCTTCGCCGCCACCTTGCCCTCCTGCACCGCGTCTACAATCTCGGCACCCTTGCTGAGGCAGTCACCACCGGCAAATAGACCGGGCACTCCGGTCGCTCCGGTTTCAGCATTTACGATCAACCGTCCCTTCTCAACCGTCGCTCCATTGAAGCTGGAAACGAGCCCGAGGATTGGCACCTGCCCAAGCGCCTTGATCGCCATGTCGCATGAGATGACGAGTTCGTTGCCGGTCTCGACCAAACGGGCGTCCCGTCCGACCCCCTGAAGCCGTACCTGCTCAAACAGCACGGCTGTCAGGCGGCCGGCCTCCTCAAGAAACTGCTCGGGCTGGGCCTGCCACACGAACTTGACTCCGTCGGCCTTGGCGATCTCATATTCGTACGCGAACGCGGACATCTCATCGGCCGTGCGGCGGTACGCAATCGTGACGTGCTCGGCACCCAGCCGGACCGCCTGTGTCGCGGCGTCGATGGCGGTGTTGCCGGCGCCGATGACGACCACATTCCGTCCCACGATGCAGTCCTCCAGCGGACCGGTATGTGCCTGAAAAATGAAATCGAGCGCCTCCCAGACACCGTCGAGCGTTTCGCCGGGGATGTTCAGTTTCGCCGTGGCACCGAGACCAACGCCAAGAAAGATCGCGTCATACTCTTGCAGAAGAGACTTGAGCCTATCGCCATCAACGAACTCGTTGTACCGTATGTCGATGTCCATGTCGAAGATCTGCTCGAGTTCGCGCAGCGCAAAGTCGGTCGTGATCTTGTAGGGTGAGATCCCAAGCGTGTTGAGACCGCCGGGTACGTCGCGCGCCTCGAAGACGGTAACGGCGTGACCCATTTTGCGCAGCTCGTGCGCACAGGAAAGACCGGCCGGTCCGGACCCAACGATTGCAACCCGCTTGCCGGTGTCCTCGCCGGGCTCGAAGAACCGTATTTCCCGATCGGTTGCGTAGTCGGTCGCGTAGCGCTGCAGCCTGCCAATCTCGACGGGCTCCTTCAACAGCGACCGGTCGACGCACGCGCCCTCGCACAGCACCTCGGTTGGGCAAGCACGCGCGCACGAGCCGCCGAAGATGTTCTCTGCGAAGATCGTTTCTGCGGCGGCGGCCGGGTTGTCGTGGAGTATCTGCCGGATGAACCTTGGTACGTCGATGCCGGTGGGGCAGGCTCGCGTGCACGGCGCATCATAACAGAAGAGGCAACGCGCGGCTTCCGTCACCGCCTCGTCGCGCGAGAACGGTGGATGCAGGTCCGCGAAGTTCTTCGCTAACTGCTCCGGGGAAAGCCGTGTCTTCTCGAGCATTGGCTTATGGATTACTACATGTGTCGATGACGTCATTTCCGCGGAAGCGGGAACCCATGCGGTATTTCATTTCGCTAAGGGTTCATTAGATCCCGGATCAAAGCCCGCACCCGCGTAGGCGGGTGTCCAGGATGACCTTGTGGTTGCCCGGGATGACGATACAGTTGGCCGGGATGACGACACAGTTGGCCGGGATGACGTTTCACTAGCTCATCCAGTTCGATCGGTACTTGTCGGACCACTTGCTGGTGATCTTCTTTGTCTTCGTCCAGAAGTCGATCGCGCTCGGCCCGGTGATGTCTCCTTCGCCGAAGCTGCTCTCGTTCCAGCCGCCGAAGGCGAAGGGCTCGCGCGGCACCGGCACGCCGATGTTGACGCCGATCATTCCCGCACTCGCCTTGTCGCTGAAGAACTCGGCCGTCGCACCGGATTGTGTGTAGATGGCGGCGGCGTTGCCGTACGGATTCTGATTCTCGATACGGATCGCCTCCTCGAGGGTGTCGCATCGGATGATTGTCAGCGTCGGGCCGAAGATCTCGTCGCACGAAGCTTCGTGGTCGGGTGATGCATGGTCGATGATGCTCGCACCGAGATACTTGCCGCCCTTCGGCGCGTCTTCGGCTATGGCATCTCGCCCGTCGAGCGTGAGCCGGGCACCGTTCGACCCGGCCCGGTCGAGGTATCCGGTGATGCGCTCGTACGCCTGGTCGCTGATGATCGCCCCGATGTCTGTGCCGGCCTTCAGGGCCGCCATCTTCTCCCGGATGCGCGCGACAATATGATCGCAGTCGCCTACCGTTACCAGAACGCTGGCGGCCATACATCGCTGTCCGGCGCAACCGGTTACGGATGCGACGACATTGGAGGCGGTCATCTCGACGTCGGCGTCCGGTACAACCACCAAATGGTTCTTGGCGCCACCCATCGCGCGCACGCGCTTGCCGGCAGCTGTCCCACGCTCATACACGGCCCGTGCAACACGTGTCGATCCGACAAAGCCGATAGCACCGATGTCCGGGTGATCGCAGATCGCCTCGACGATGCCGCGGTCTCCATGCACGACGGAGAAGATGCCGTCGGGCAGGCCGGCCTCTTTCAACAGCCTCGCCAGTTCCATTCCGCTGAGCGGGGTCTGCGGCGACGGCTTCAATACGAACGCGTTTCCCAGAGCAATGCTCATCGGGATCATCCACAGCGGAACCATGAACGGAAAGTTGAACGGCGTAATGCCGGCAACAACACCCAGCGGTGACCGCACCGTTTTGCACTCTACGCCACGGCTGACTTCGAGTACCTCGCCGATTGCCGTCATCGGGAGGGCCGTTGCGTACTCAACGCACTCGATGCCTCGCAGAATGCTGCCGCGTGATTCCGGATCGGTCTTGCCGTTCTCCAGCGTGATAATCTCGGCGAGCATGTCCACGTCCCGCTCGATCAAGGCCTTCAGTTTGTAGAAGACCTGGACGCGGTCCTTGATCGGGATGTCGGCCCAGGCGGATTGCGCCTTTTTGGCTTCGTTCACCGCCATATCGAGCTCGTCACTCGTGCAGAGCGGCACCTCGGCGATGACCTCGCCGGTCCGCGGCGCCGTGACCGGCATCGTCTCGGTCGCGTCGCTGTCCCGCTCGCTTCCGCCGACGACGATGGGAAGTCGCCGGACGTCGGTCGTGGTTTCCGTAATCATCGATTTACCTCAAAAAGTGTCTTTCTGTCTGTCTCTGAATGCAAAGGACCGGTTCGTCAAAGCACCGTCTTGATCTTGGCAAGTGGGTTCGGGCGCGTCGGTCTCAGGCCGGAACCGTTCTGTGGGCAGCCTTTCCCGGATGCCCGTTTGGCGAGATCCGATGCGTGAGGCCGGCCGTCTTCCGTGGCAGCCACTGCCCGCGACCTTCTTCGCCGACCACGCTGTAGTCGTCGACGATCACGTCGCCGCGCGAAAGCGTCGTCCGTGCGAAGCCGGACAACGGCCATCCCTCGTACGGCGACCAGTCGGCGTTCGTCTCCATCTTGTCCGGGTCGACGACCATCGCGTCCGATGGATGTATGATCGCGATGTCGGCGTCCGCACCTACCTGGATCGCTCCCTTTCGTGGATATAGCCCCATGATCCGCGCTGGGTTAGTACACAGCTTATCGACCATCTCTTCCAGCGTCAGCCTACCGCTCATCACC
>JAHHLP010000302.1 GCA_018679295.1 Rhodothermia bacterium | reverse complement strand
TCTCTAGTCTCCCTCAGGCGAGAAGCTCCAGATACCCCGTCTTTGGGACCATTAATTCCACCTACCGTAACTCAGAATTATCAAGCCCCGCTTGCACATGTGAGCCGGGCTGCTTTGCTTGGTGAATGAGCGAACCTTCCTACGCCCTTTGCGGGCAAGCACGTATCCAGCGGATAAGTACGAAAGAATCGGCGCAGAGAGTCGACGGCTACGATGTGCCGACAGTCGCCGTGTCGTTCGAGTTCTGCTGGAAGCAAGCGGAGTATCGGAAGACACTCCGGTTGATTCTCAATTAGCCCCTCAAGCTACTGCAGCGTGGATAGGGTCGAAACCGATCATTGAGCCGGCTCATCTTCAACGGACTCACGACGCTACACAGATGCGTGAACCGGACAGCCGCGACCAGGACGACCACTTCTAGTCCTCGGGAGCTGCCTCGAACCTGACTCGATTTTCTTTCATCCACAGCTCACCGTCTTCCTTTCTCTTGGTGGGATCGTTCATCACTTCAGGATGTGCCTCTTGGTAGTGCGGATAGAGCGCTTTCATCCACTCCTCAAACGTTTCTCCGGAAGCGGTGGCATCACACAAATCACATTTAAGCGTTTTCATACGGCACTAAGGTTGGTGAACGAAAATTCGCGACGCACCGGTCTGTTGCCAAGAATACAATGCACATACGGCTCTACAAAAGGCGAAAGCGCTCTTGCAAGCTCGTCGGCCATTAGCTGATGACCCACCGGCGTCCAGTGCAAATCGTTGTCGAAATACAGAGGCAACTCTCCATCGTAGGCCCTGAAGGCCGGAAACACGTTGACCAGATCAATCGAGTTGCGCAGTGCGAAGGCCTCAAGACGCTCAATGCTCCGGTCCGAGACACGAATCTCTCCCCTCCTCAGAAAACGGTAGCGGCCAACCGCCCACTCGTCGTCGCTGACCTGGTGCGCCCAGGGATAGACAGTGAGCACGAAATCGATGCCGTGGTCTTTACAATACTCGCGTATCTTCAAGATGCTATCGAAAATGTCCTGCCACTGCTCGGAACGGTCCAGGGAGTCACCGGCAAGCGTATGTGTTAGCAGGTCGGGATAAGCCAACTCGACTGTGTTCTTTACCGAGATGCTGTCTCGCCGATCACTTCCGAGTTCACCCACGTAGAACTGCGCGAGTCGTGTCAGGTAAAGGTGGTTGTTAACGAAACGCCGCACTCCCCGCCCTTGACCCCGATGCCGCGGAGATGGGGGAATGAATCCGACCACATCCCCGCTACTATCTGTCATCGACACCCTGCGGTAGGCAACTTCTTGCACCAGATCACTCATGTCGAAGTTGAGAACGACAAGGTCGGGATCAAGTAGCGGACCTAGTCTCGTAACCAGCTGCCTGTAAGATAGGAGCGGCGTGTAGCTATCCACGCCGGCGTTCAGCACCTGGACGCTCCTTCCCGATTCCGCCATCTTTCGCTCGAGCAGTGCCGAGAAGGTCTCATCGTCACGCACACCCTTACCCATGGTGAAGGAGTCGCCAAGCATGAGCATGCGATACGTACCTTCGTCCTTTTGAGGTTCGATCTCCTTCCCTCTCAATCCGAGACTGTTAACGCTCTGGACGTAGTGATAGTCGGGGCTGCGGAACTCGGATCTCGTACCTGGAATCAGCCGGTGATGAACGTGTGCGTCCGGCACGGTTGGCGGTGACAACCGTGCCAACAGCAGGTACCCGGCCGTCGCGTCCACGGCCAGATAGGTGAGTGCAACCGAGCCCAGCGCCAACCAGGTGTTCTGGATGAGTGTTGGTCGAGTCCGAAACGTACGAAGTGAAACGAGCCCAAAAACAATGAACGAAGCGAGGACCCCGACCGCCACCACCGAACCGATTCCGAAGCGTTCAGCGGGACCGTCCAAAACAATCTCGTTGTATAGCACGGCCGCCATCAGAAGGGCAGCTACCGAGAGTGCCATATAGATGATCGCTTTCATCGGTTCCGGGATGTAACTGAGAGTGAAACATATAGTCAGAACATCAGCCAAAGCAACGTCGTAACGTAATCCTTCCCGTCGCGGCGACTGCCTCGCATTCGCACTGAAGCCTTAAATCCTCATGGACGTCGATCGTTGGACCACCGTTGATGCTCTCTTCGAAGAGACCGTCGATCTGCCAGCCTTGGAGCGGTCTCGGATTCTCGAGGAGAGATGCGGCGCGGACTACGACCTGAAGCAGGAGGTCGAACAGATGCTCCTCGCGCACGACCGCGCCAGGGGTTTCCTGAGCCGGCCCGCCGCCGAGTCCGCCGCCGAGCTCATCACCGACAACTTCACCGCACTGAATCGGCCGGAAAAGGTCGGGAATTACAGGATCGTCGATGAGATCGGCCGCGGTGGCATGGGTACCGTCTACGAAGGACGGCGCGATGACGACGACTTTGATCAACGCGTCGCGATCAAGGTGCTGCAGCATGGGCAGACTACCGCCGATGTGATCAGGCGTTTCCTTTCCGAGCGGCAGATCCTCGCGTCGCTCGAGCATGAGCACATAGCTCGCCTCTACGATGGCGGTGTACTGGAAGATGGCCGGCCGTACTTCGTCATGGAGTATGTGGACGGTCTGCCGATCGACCGGTATTGCAATGCGAATGGCCTGAACGTCCGCGAGCGCCTCGGTCTGCTGCGCCGAGTGGCAGATACTGTCCGTTTCGCACATCACAACTTCGTGGTGCACCGCGACCTCAAGCCGTCCAACATCATGGTTACCCCCGACGGACAGGTCAAGCTTCTCGACTTCGGACTGGCCAAGGTGGTTGCGGGAGAAGGCCTTGCTCGTTCGAATACAACGCAGATGCACACGCGGTGGATGACGCCGGAGTATGCCTCTCCCGAACAGATCCTCGGCCGTCCCATAACCACGGCAACGGATGTGTATCAGCTGGGTGTAGTGGCCTACGAAGTGCTGACGGGAATTCGACCTTTCTCGGGTGACGCGAAGTCCGCGTTCGTCCTCGAACGCGCCATATGCGAGGAGCCTACGCCTCGTCCGAGTGTAGCGGTACGCGAGCAGCGACATGACATGGCGGCAGACGACAGAGCGTCCTTATCCCGCAGGCTCGCCGGTGATGTAGAAGCAATCTTGCTAAAGGCGCTGCGCAAGGAGCCGCAGGAGAGGTACTTGTCCGCAGGAGAGCTTTCAGCAGATATAGAACGGTATCTCGGTGGCCTGCCAGTGGTGGCACGCGACGGAAGCACCGCCTATCGAGCTCGCAAGTTTGTCAAAAGACACCGGTGGCGCATGGGAGTGCTGAGCGGAGCGACCATCGTGCTTCTCGCTGCAACCGTCACCTATCTCATCCAAATCACGGCCGCACGATCGGAGGCTGAACGGGCTGCCGCCAACGCGCTGCTCGAGCGCGCCAAGGCAGAACGGGTCGCTGACTTCCTTGCCGGACTGTTCGAGGCAGGTGACCTCGAGCAAACTCGCGGAGACACACTTAACGTTTTCGATCTCGTGGACCGCGGCGTCGACGAGCTCGACGAACTCCGTGATGAGCCGGCCGTGCAGGCGCGGCTCGCACGGGTGATCGGCAACGTATATCACAAGCTGAGCAAGTTCGAGGAATCACAGGCCATCCTGTTGCGGAGCGCGGAAATTCTCCGGAATGCTCCCGACGAAGAGGCAGCGGAACTTCCTGAAACTCTGGAGGCGCTTTTCGACCTCAGTATCAGCCAGGGCGACTACGACGCGGCAGAAGCCTTCGCGTATGAAGCGGTGGGGGTTACCCGGCACCGATACGGTGAGCAGCATCCGCGGGTCGCCAGCTTCATGAATAGACTCGGCAATGCCCTTTACTATAAGGGCGACAGCCTTGCGGCGGACACGTACAGGGCCGCGCTCGACATGTACCGATCGGCGGACCGACCCGACAGCAACGGGATGGCATCCCTCCTTCACAACCTCGGCCTCATCGAGAAACGGAATGGTAAACTGGAAGAAGCCGAGTCGTACGTGTTGGAAAGCATCGACATACTGAAAAGCCTCGGACGCGATGAAGCGCGCGTCGCGGACGCCACCCGGAGCCTGGCCTCCATCATGCGAGACCAGGGCAGGTTTGAAGAAACAGAGAGGCTGTACGAGCAGGTCGTGTCGATGCGGCGCACGATCGATGGAGATACGAGCGTTTCGCTATCCGCCGCGCTCTCCTTCCTCGGTTCATTTCAGGACCAGCTTGGCGAATATGAGGCCGCGGTTCAAAATCATTCTCAGAGCCTGGAGATCCTCACCCAACTTTTCGGTGCGCACCACCAATACTCTGCCATCGTAATGAACAACCTTGCCAACTCGTACAGGATGTTGGGCAGGTACGAGGAGGCCAAAGACCTGTTGGAGCAGAGTCTGGCGATTCGCCGCAAGATATTTGGCGAAGACCATTACCGCGTCGCGACCGTTCTGCGCCAGCTCGGGAACGTTTTGTCCGACAGCGGCGATGAAGAGGCGGCTCTCGGATACTTTCAGGACGCCTTGGAGATTCGAAGAAATCATTACGGGCCGATGCACAAACAGACAGCCGCGTCGCTCAACGACGTGGGGTCGTCCCTCGAGAAGCTGGGGCGGATCGATGAGGCAGCTGCGGCGCTGGAAGAGGCCCGACAAGTATGGGCTACCATCGAAGACCACGACAACGCAAGATCTCGAACTAACTTCCTTCTCGGCCGCGTTCATCTTGCGCGCGGCGCGCTGAATGAGAGCGAAGTCTGGCTGCGCGAATCCCTGTCGGAGCGCCAGGTCCGATTTGGCGAGGACCACTGGCTTACTGCCTCAACGCAATCCCTCCTGGGGGAATGCCTTAGATTGCAGGGTAGGAACGATGAGGCGGAAAGACTCCTAACGCAGGCGCGAAATTCCCTTTCCGAATCGAACAACGTCCCGGCAAGAGGGGTGCTTCGGAAGACGCTGGAGCGGATCGTCGCACTCTACCAGGAGGCGGGCCAAGACGCGAGCGCCGTGCGCTACCAGGAGGAGCTTGCCTTACTCGACCAGCCGGTGCACTAAAGAAGTCGGCCCGATCCCACCGTCCGAACGCACGCATCAAACCACCCGATAGACGTGAAGAAGAGCGCGCCAATTAAGCAGGCAGCAGCCATACCCTTTCGAAGAAATGGAGACGATCTGGAGTTCTGCCTGATCACCGCATCCGGCAGCCAGAAATGGACGATTCCGAAGGGCATCATAGACCCCGGAGAAACGCCAGATGAGACGGCGGAGAAGGAAACCCTCGAGGAGGCTGGTTTGCGTGGGCGTACAAAGGGTAAGCCGATCGGCGAATATACCTATCGGAAGTGGGGTGCAAAGCTACGGGTGACGGTCTACTTGCTGGAGGTGAAGGCGCAGGACAAAAAGTGGGAGGAAATGAAGATTCGGACGCGCAAGTGGTGTTCTCCCAGTAAGGCTCGGAAACTGCTCGCAGGTCATCCAGGCCGTACCCTCGTCAAGCGGGCAGCAAAGCGCTTGGAAAAGAAGAAGGCCTGAAGGGGAGCCGAGCATAGACGAGTTGCCCATCGAGCTCGTCGGACAGACATCAACTATCAAAACTAGGGCAATCGATAGTGACCTAATGATGCGGAATGGCTATCTTCGTTTTTTACTGGCACTTAGCTGCATCCGCACGAGCCCCCGTTACTATGGCATCTGGTAAAGTCCGTTTCGCCCCACGGCAGGCGATTCTATTTGTAGACGAAGTAAAAGACACCGTCGCTCGGTATTTCGAGACCACCGGCAAGTCCAAGAAGGCTAATTTCAGGATGATTCTGAAGACGGTGGTTGTCCTAACGTTGACGTTTGGATCCTACGCGCTAATCCTCAGCGGCCAGTTCACACCATGGCAAATGCTGGGCCTAGCGATCCTGATGGGTGTCGGGATGGCCGGAGTGGGCTTCTGTGTCTCTCACGACGCCCTGCATGGTGCCTACTCGTCGAACCCGCGCGTCAATCGATTGATCGGTTATTCCTTCGACCTGATGGGGGCCAACAGCTATATGTGGAAAATCACGCATAATGTGATTCATCACACGTACACGAACATACCGGGAATCGATGAGGACCTGACGGTCTCACCGCTCATCCGTCTCTCACCCGAAGCTCCGCACAAGCCGATTCACCGCTTTCAACACTGGTTTGCTTTCCTGGCGTATGGATTCTCGACCCTGAATTGGCTGTTTGCGAAAGACTTTCAACAGTTCATGAAGCGCGACATCGGGCCGTACAAGAACAAGAAACACCCTATGTCCGAAATCGTCATCCTGGTAGTTACCAAGCTTATCGCCATCGGGTACATGATTGTGATTCCGCTGCTGGTTCTCGACATCGCGTGGTGGCAGTTCCTGATCGGCTTTCTCGCGGCGCATCTCACGGCTGGCTTCATCCTTGGCATCATATTTCAGCTGGCGCATGTCGTGGAAGGACCGGAATACCCGATGCCGGATGACGAGGGAATGATGGAGTACGAGTGGATCATGCATGAGATGGCGACTACGGCGAATTTCGCTCACCGTAACCGGCTCCTCTCGTGGTATATCGGCGGACTGAACTATCAGATCGAGCACCATCTGTTTCCACAGGTATGCAGCATTCACTACCCGGAGATCGGTCCTCTCGTTCGCAAAGTTGCCGAAAAGCACGACGTCCCCTACTACGCGTTTCCCACACTGAGGGCTGCAACCGCATCACACTACCGCATGCTCAAGGAGCTGGGGCGCCCGGAGGTTGAGGCCGCGGCCTGATACGCTCTTCATGCTTCCCGAGCGGAGCCTGCCGCTGCGCCGATGTACGAAGCTCTCGATATCGGTTTCTTCCTCTTCCACACAGCATTCGTGATCTTTAACCTGACCGGTTGGATCTGGCACAAGACCCGACGGCTGCATCTGGTGACGATCTCTCTAACCTGCCTGTCGTGGTTCGGGCTAGGCGTCTTCTACGGTTTTGGCTACTGCCCCAGCACGGACTGGCACTGGCAGGTCAAGGAGCGACTCGGCGAGACGGACCTTCCGGCGTCGTACGTGAAATACTACCTCGATGCGGCGACCGGGTTGGACTGGAGTGCCGGACTTGTCGATGGTATGGTCGCGGTGCTGGGGGTTGGAGCGTTTGTGATCTCGACCGCGGTTAACGTCCGTGATCGGTCGCTGGATCGCCGAACTCCGAATTAGCCGGTGCCGGCTTCAAAGGACACACCGCACGACGGACAGGGCGGCTAAACTGCAAGCAGCCAAGGACCGCTATCCCGGAATTCCAATGTGGCAAAGCGTGAGGGCCTACGGAAGTCGCGTCACCAATCTTGACACGGCACCCCTGTCCGACTGCACCTGCAGAATGTAAACGCCCGCCGGCATCGCTCGTGTCGGCTGGAATTCAGACCGAGCCACGAAGCCGGCAGGGACTCGACCGTCGTGTACAACGGCGATTTCTCTTCCCAACATGTCCCACACGGCGATGCGTGCGTTCATGGGCTGATCGACGGTCACGGAAAAATTCGTGCGTTCGCTGAACGGGTTGGGATACGGTCCGTCGACCAGCAGCGTGAAGTCTTCCGGCAACCCGATCGCGAGCGAGATCTCGTCCGAATAGGTAGTTCTTCCGCCTGCATTGGGTCACCGGAGTTAGGTGGGATTTCCGGTTCTGCGACCCCGAGCGCATCGTCCGCCACTGGGTCAACGACACCGGGCGCACGGGTCTTCCCATTGATACGGCGCTAACATATCGAAATCAAGGATGACAGATAGTGTCCCTATCTGCTTGAACGCTGGAAGACATCGGGGGAGTGAATCATGTAGGGTCATGCACCACGAGCGATTGTCCAGGCCCACCTCACCACATCCGCACCTTTTCTGACAACTCAAAGAACCGGCAGTGGCGACCATACCGTCGTTATCGAGAATCATTTGGTCGCAATACGACGGGGTTGCAACGATGGGTTCGATCCAGGACTTTCCGCTCCGCTACAGAACTCTGAACGAGAGCATCAATCGACTCGGGCGCGAGATACCGTCTACGATCTCCGCCTTCATGAAACTGCACGAGTCGTCAACGACGACCGGCGCTTTAACAACGAAGACGAAAGAACTCGCCGCTCTTGGGATGGCCATCTGCGTTCGCTGTGACGGCTGTATCGCCTATCACGTTCATGATGCTATACAGGCAGGAGCCTCGCGCGACGAGATCCTTGAGATTATCAGCGTGGCGATCCTTATGGGCGGAGGACCGTCGGTTGTCTACGGTGCAGAGGCGTTTGAGGCACTGAATCAGTTTCGTGCAGAGCCAGTTGCCGGGTGACGTGCGACGCATGTCCGTTGAGATCAGTCGCGCACGCTACAACCCGCATCAGCTTGTACTGATGGAGAAACCGCTATGAACCTTACCCGATCCGAGATCTTCTTCAACCTCGCCGCCATCGTTTCGCTCATTACCTCGATCGTCAGTTGGTGCCTTGGCTACCATTTGAGCGCCATCTTCATTGGCATCTGGGTGCCAAGCATCATCGGATGGATGAACTTCTTCTCCGGAAAGGACACCGGGCATCACCGGGGAGGCCAGCCTAATGC
>JAHHLP010000073.1 GCA_018679295.1 Rhodothermia bacterium | reverse complement strand
GATCTCATCGCCCGCCAGTTCAGGTCCGGCTTGACCCGCCGCCCAAATGAAGGTCCCGACCAGCAGGAAGATCGCGAACTGAATGATTACCAGTATACCCGAGCCGATCAGCGCCCGACGGGCGTGTGTTAGCGACCGAGTCGACAGCAGTCGCTGGACGATGAGATGGTCCGTGCCGTGCGAGGCAGCCGAAAGTAGCGCCCCTCCTACGAGTCCGCCGAGAAACGTATAGGTCTTGGAGAACGACAGGTCCCAGTCGAAGACTGCTAGCTTGCCCGCTTCTTCGGCTCGACCGAGCGCTGCCCCAAAACCGTCAGCAAGTTCGGCGGCGATTGATATCGCGGCTACGCCGGCGACCAGATACAGCCCCATTTGCATTACATCGACCCAGATGACGGCCTTTATGCCGCCGGCCCACGTGTAGGCCAGCGTCACGACCGACACGATCAGAACGCTCATGGCAATAGACCATCCTGTTACAATCGAGAGAGGGATGGCGGTGGCGAACACGCGCACGCTGTCGCCCAGCGCACGAATGGTCATGAAAATGCCGGAAGCAGCCCGTCGCGTCGACTGCCCGAAGCGCGCCTCAAGTCGCTCGTAGGCAGTCGACTGCTCGCCCGCGAAGTAGCCGGGAAGGAGCCAGATCGACACACCGACCCTGCCGACGAGATAACCTATGGCTAGCTGCAGAAACCCGAGGTCACCGCGCGCACCGAGGCCCGGAACGGATATGACCGTTAGCGCCGACGTCTCGGTCGCAACGATCGAAAGCATAACGGCCCACCAGGGAATGCTGTGCCGTCCGAGAAAGTAATCAGTCGCGTCACCTTTCTGACGCTGGAAGTAGGCACCGATCGCAATGACTGCGGCGAAGTAGCACGCCATTACGACCACGTCAAGAAAACTCATTCCACCTCCAGCGACTTGATTGCCGTGAATATCGAGTCCGCCAGCGGACCTCGGACCTTGCGGATAAGATTGTTCGCGCGCGTCGGATTCACCCGGTTCGTGAGGAGTATCACCACCAACTCCTCATCCGGGTCGATCCACATACTCGTTCCGGTAAATCCCGTGTGTCCGAAGCTTTCTCGGGACATAAGGTTGCCTGCCGTACTTGCCGAATCGGACGGCGTGTCCCAACCGAGCGCGCGAGTGGAGCCCTCGGGGCCTGGCTGGCGAGTGATGAACTCGCGTACAACTTTCCTCGGAACGTACAGCGCATCGTCTGGGTCGATCCGGCCGTGGTAGGCGTCGAGCATCCAATAGGCGAAACGAGCGAGGTCGGGCGCCGTGCTGAAAAGGCCGGCATGACCGGCCACCTGACCCAGGTGGAATGCGTTCTCGTCGTGGACGACCCCCCTAAGAGCGCCACCCCGGGTCGGGTCGATTTCGGTGAGTGCGATACGGTCACTCCAGGCGCGCGGCGGGCGATAACGTGTTGATGTCATGCCGAGAGGTTCGAAGACGCGGCTCGACACGAAGCGATCCAGCGGCTGGCCGGAAACCCTCTCTACGATCAGTCCCAGCAGGATTGCGCCCAGATCCGAATAAATGTAGCTCGATCCAGGCGAGTAGAGGAGCTCGGTGGCAAAAACCGTATCGATAGCTGCCTCCGCTGTCTCGGTCTCAAGGTACAGTCTTCGAAAAGCGGGCAGCCCAGAAGAATGCGTTAGTAAATGGCGCACCGTTACTCCCGCCGATCCGGCTCGAAACTCCGGAATGTATTCAGAGGTCTTGGCGTCGAGGTCGATCTTGCCTTCGGCAACCAGCAGCATCACGGCAGTTGTAGTCGATACGACCTTCGTTATGCTCGCCAGGTCATAAACGGTATTGGTGTCGACCCCGCCCGCATCGTTAATCCCGTAAGTCCCGATCGCATCGGCAAACACCACTCGGCCCTTCCATCCTGCGTAGGCGACGGCGCCCGGGAAGGCGCCCAGCGTATGCGAGGCGCGAAGAAAGGACGCCGCGCCATAGAAGGGAAGCGCTGAACGGGTGGCGTCCCGTCCCTCGACTGCTGTGGTACCTTCGCACGGGGAACACGTCACGCTCGCCGAGGAGCCACACCCTGCAGCCACGGATATGATCATTGCCCCAGAAAGTGTTGCGGCCGCCATCACTTTAGGGAAGGCACTGCGGTATGATCGGTTCATTGTACCGAGTCGGTAATCGTTTGGTGTGGCCTTGAGGCCCCGAGGGTCTCTACGAATCAAGTTTTTCGCTGCACGCCAGCCCCCGGTCCGTGTCCAGAAGAGCTACAATCTTCCAGGATGACCCGAACCGAACCAACTGCATAGAATTGACCCCGCAGTGGTGCAGGTCGTCCCCAAGGTAGAAAGCGTATTCCATCCACGCACTTGCAAGGTGCCCGTCGACGCGGATCTCGACCGCGCCGATTCGCTCGTTCCAGATCTTCTCGTGCGGACGTCCCACGGCCACTGCGAATTCGTCGACTGACCGGAATTCGAACGTGGTGACACCGCTTTCGGAACGAGGCCGCCCCATGACGGCGGCATCGGCGAATGCAGATCGCACCTTGGACGCGTCACCCTCTCGCATGCCGTCAAAAAGTAAATCGATTGTACGCCGTACGTCTTCGGTGGCGTCTTCTCCACTGCTCAGATCCAATGGCATGAGGTTGGCTTCGGATGCCACTACCACCTTCGCAGCGGGAAGGGCACTCTTGCCTTTCGCACCGGCAGCAGGTTGGAAGACACCAAGAATTGCGGGTCCGGCAAGGCAGCTCGCTGAACGGTAGTCCTCGAGTGGGTCCGCACTCCCCGTGGCCGCCACGGGAATAATTGTGAGCGCCACGACGGCGAGGAGTGCACGACGTCCAATACTGCGTAGGCTTCGCGATTTCATTGCGATCCGATGGATTTCGTTCGAGGTGCTGCACGCGCGCCGGGAATCATTTCGGCTCACGGGCTCGTAGCATTTTCCAGTGTGATGCCCTGAAAATAGTACACGAAGGATACCATCGCCGCGTCGAACATATGCAGCCAAACTCCGAGCTCGTTCTCCGATTTCTGAAGCCGATCTTCTACCGACACGTTCACCGGCCAGAGTCCACGATTTTACGCGACGTTCCATACGTCAGCAATGGAACGGAGCGTCAGCACCTCGATCTTTATCTGCCCGACTCTGATGTAGACGACTGGCCGGTATTAATATTTGTGCACGGCGGCGGGTGGAGTGCGGGCGACCGAAAGTTGCTGGTGGCCGGAGAGGACGTCTATGGCAACATTGGGAGGTACTACGCTACCGAAGGTTTCGGATGTGCGGTGATCTCCTACCGGTTGCTACCCGACGTCCACTGGCGCGAGCAGTTTTCGGATGTTGCCAAGGCAGTGGGATGGGTTCAGCAGAACGTTGGCCACCACGGCGGCAACGCCGAACAGACAATCCTTGTGGGTCACTCAGCCGGCGCACACCTGTGCTCGCGCGTAGCCCTGGACAAGGATCTGTTGGCCGCGGCCGGCGGGTGGTCGGAATATGTCCGGGGCGTAATAAGTGCCAGCGGAGCCGGATTCGACATGGTTGACGAGACGACATACCAGCTGGGTGCGGACCTCGAGTATCTCAGGGAGCGATTTGGCCAATTCGAGACTCCGGCAGACTGGCAGTACGAGGCATCGG
>JAHHLP010000251.1 GCA_018679295.1 Rhodothermia bacterium | reverse complement strand
ATACGAAGCCGCGCATGCGAACACGATCGCGTTCGCGGACTCGGTGCTGGCGCTTCTTAGAAAGCACGACGATGTTGAGACGGCTTCCGGCAAGAAGAGCCTCATGCGGATCTACAGGGATGTCCGTTTCTCGAAGGACAAGTCACCGTACAAGACCTGGTGGGCCGGAAGCTTTTCGCGCGCAACCGATAAGCTCAGGGGTGGATACTATTTCTCGATCCAACCGGGTGAGACTTACGTTGGTGGAGGCTTCTACAAGCCGGCCGCAGACGACCTCCGGCACATCCGCCAACAGATTGCGGCGGATCCCGATCCACTGCGAAAGATCCTGAAGTCGAAGCCGTTCCGAGATACGTTCGGTGAGTTGCTCGGCGAGAAGGTTAAGACTGCTCCCAAGGGGTTCTCGAAAGACGATCCGGCCATCGACTTGCTGCGACACAAGTCACTGTATGCGATGCGAACTTTAAAGAACAGTGACGTCACGGCAGCCTCATTCCCGATGGAAGTCGATAAGACTTACAGACGGCTGAGACCCTTCTTCGACTATATGAGCGAGATACTGACGACCGACCTGAACGGCAGGCCGCTGGTTTAGTCGACCCGAGGCTTCGTAGTTTCTGACAGCGAAGTCGGACATGGCCTGCTGCAAGTGAAATACGTTCTCGCCCTCGACCAAGGCACCACAAGTTCACGCGCCCTGATATTTGATCAGACGGGTCAAATCGTTGGTGTGTCGCAGCGCGAGTTCGATCAGATCTTCCCAGAGTCGGGCTGGGTAGAACACAACGCCGATGAAATATGGGAGTCGCAGTACGCAGTCGCGAAAGAAGCGATACGGAAGGCGGGTCTCAGCGCGTCTGACATATCGGCGATCGGCATCACCAATCAACGCGAGACCACGGTTGTATGGGATCGTAACTCGGGCGACCCAATTTGCAACGCAATCGTTTGGCAGGATCGACGCACCGCGGGCTACTGCGACCAACTCAAGGCACAGGGACTGGAGGCAGAGTTCCGACAGCGGACAGGCCTTGTGGTGGACGCCTACTTCTCAGGAACCAAGGTTCGCTGGATTCTCGAGAACGTCGAGGGCGCCCGGGAACGTGCGGAAGACGGCTCGCTTGCGTTCGGAACGATCGACAGCTGGCTGGTTTGGAAACTGACCGAAGGTGCGCTCCACATCACGGACGTTTCCAACGCCTCACGTACCCTCATGTACAACATTCATGATCTTCAGTGGGATGAGACACTCCTCGAGGTCCTGAGCGTTCCGTCTTCGATGCTGCCTGACGTGCGTCAGTCCAGCGAAGTGTATGGTTCGACGGCTTCTGGTCTCTTCGAGGCGGATATACCGATCGCGGGCATCGCCGGCGACCAGCAGTCGGCGCTTTTTGGTCAGTTGTGCACGCAGCCCGGCATGGTCAAGAACACGTATGGAACGGGCTGCTTCATGCTGGTCAACACAGGGGCTGACCCCGTCGCATCTCACAACAACCTGTTGACGACCATTGCATGGCAGCTTGACGGAGAGACGACATACGCACTCGAGGGTAGCGTATTCATCGGAGGGGCCGTCGTGCAGTGGCTTCGCGACGGCCTTGGGTTGATCCAGGACTCGGGTGAGGTTGAAGCGCTCGCCGGTTCGGTGGAGGGGAGTGATGGCGTCTACCTCGTTCCTGCGTTTACGGGCCTTGGTGCACCGCACTGGGATCCGTATGCACGAGGTACGATCGTCGGGTTGACGCGTGGATCGTCTGCCGCCCACCTCGCTCGGGCCGCACTGGAGAGCATCGCTTTTCAAAGTGCGGACCTCGTCCACTCCATGGAGGCCGACTCCGGGGTACCCGTGCGCGAGCTCCGGGTCGATGGCGGGGCGGCCGCGAACAACCTGCTGATGCAGTTTCAGGCCGATCTCCTTGGCGTTCCCGTAGTTCGGCCGACGGTCCTCGAAACGACGGCATTGGGAGCGGCTTATCTCGCCGGCCTTGGAGTCGGTGTATGGCCAAACACGTCAGCGCTGGCAGAGCAGTGGCAGGTTGATCGCAGGTTCGATCCGTCCATGGATCGAGGTGAAGTGGATCGTCTTGTGGTGGGCTGGAACCGCGCCCTTCAGCGAGCCCGGGGTTGGCTCACTCCGGATAGCTAGATGTCCGTTGTGCACCCCTTACTCATTTAATCTGACCAGCTCCTCCAGAACCTCGGTGGCAGTCTTCTCAATCGGCTGATTTGAGGAGACCGATGTAAGAACTAGCGGTTCGTCGTGGTGCGGGGAGACGTAGCGCTTGGATAGAGCCGGAAAGTCGTCCAGTCGAGCGTCAGAAACCACGTCTGCCGCCTGCTCGCGGTCTGCGAGGCGGGAGCGAATCACCGCGTCCGGAGCCGTGACCTCAACAAACCGATGTGCGATCCCTTCGCGGTTCAGCATCTCGACAGCCGCCGCACGCTCAGCTGGCACGCTGTAGGTAGCATCCAGAATCGTGCTGTGATGGTCTCGCCCACGTTCGACCGCGTGCTTCAGTAGTCCGTCGTACGTCTTGCGCGTCATCTCTTCCGAATAGAGTTTCGCGCGGGCAACTTCATCGCCGCGTTCATACATGTTGATGCCGGCAAGCTCTTTACGCTTGCGGTCAGATGAAATTACTAGCCAGCCCAGGGCATCACCCAGCATACGTGCCAGCGTCGATTTGCCGGTGCCGACTCGCCCCATTACCACCACCACGAGCGGATCATTCCCGGACACACAATAATTCAGCGCAAGCCGATAGTATCTGCGTGCTCGTTTCCTGCTTTCTGTTCGCTCGCTTTCCGGGACCTCGCCCTCCAGCGCCCGCATTCCCTCCACCTTTCCTCGCACGTACGCCCGATAGCATTTATAGAAGGGCAGCAACCGGAGAAGATCCTTGTCATCCATTGCATCACCTATACCCCGCACGAAGTAGTCTGAAAAGCTCGGTCGTTCGTAGTAGTCAAGGTCCATGGCAAGGAAGCCGACATCATTGGCAACGTCGATAAACCTAAGCCTCTCGCTAAACTCGATGCAGTCGTAAATACAGATGTCGTCTCCCTCCATGTGAACATGCTCGAGATGGAGGTCTCCGTGCCCATCCACGATGCGACCTTCCGCCCGTCGGCGCGCAAAAAGGTCTCGGTTCTTCTCGAAGAAGCGCTGGGTGAAGAACCGGATAGCACCGTAGGCCGGTCGCGTCAGGAACGCGCCGACATGCCCTGCCGTCTGCTCGAAGTTCTCGTCCGTGCTCAACCGGATCTTGTCGATCTGCCCCCAGGCCGTGACTTCTTCAGACGGGCTCTGCGAGGAATAGAACGACACCAGCCGCTTGATCAGCCGGTCGAAGTGGTCGCGCCCGAGCTGATCGGCTTCCAGGAGCTGGTTCATGAAGTAGCCATCCCTCAACTGTCGCATCCGGACGGCGTAGTCGACGATGTCCCCTTTCGGCGCGAACGAGAGTACACCCTCGTCGAAGTGCAACGCGACGACTTCGTCGTAGATCGACGAGCACAGTCGACGGTTCAGTCGCACCTCCTCCTCGCAATAATACCTGCGCTTGTCCAGCGTCGAGAAATCCAGAAAACCGAGATCGACGGGCTTCTTGACCTTATACACGTACGGGGAGGCAATCGCTACGTAGGAGATGTGCGTTTGAATAATCTCGACAGATGACGGCCCGTGCGCGTAGGACGCCGGGTCTGCAAGAAAATCCAGCAGCTTTTCGGCGGGTACTTGCGTCATCGGCATTCCTAGGGCAATGCGCTTTGCGCTTGGCAGCCGGCTGTTAGGAGGTTATCAGGTCTTCCAGTTCGCCACGGGCTTTCGAGGTGGTCATCGCTGAGTTGATCATCATCAGCTCACCGACATTTTCCAACGTCAGAATGCCGACCAGTGTGTCACCGCTCATTACCGGTAGAGCCGAGCATTTTTCCTCCTGCATTTGCCGGAAGACATCCTCAAGCATTTCGGTCTCCTGTACGACGGCACACGACTGCTGCATGATCTTGGAGACACGTGTATCGAGGTCATTTTCGGATAGCGCCTGAACGAGCGTCTTCCGCGTCAGGAGGCCTGCCAGTTGTCCCTCGTCCACCACCGGAAACTCTTGCTGCGATCCCGCAAGCAGTTTTTCGACGGCGTCCGACACGGTGCTTGATGAACGCAACGTCTCAAATCGCGTTACCATCGCCTGGCGGACAGGAACGCCCTCGACAGCGATGCGGATCATTGTCATCCGGGCCTCCTGCTGCGCCCCTACGTAAACGAAGAGGGCGATGAACAGCAGGATCGGGTTGAACGTGACGATGCCGAGGAAACCAAACAGGATCGCCATGCCCTGGCCGATGGCCGCGGCCACCTGTGTGGCCTTCATATAATCGGTACGCATCGCCAGAATCGCGCGCAGCACTCTGCCCCCATCCATCGGGAAGGCAGGCAACATGTTGAATCCGACCAGTACGATGTTGAACCACATGAGCTTCGCCGCGAAGTGGCCCGCTGGTTCCATCATCTCCACAATGGTCGGAAAGCTTCCCAGGAACGTGATTCCGAGAAAAAGGATACCGGCTATCACGACGTTCACCGCGGGCCCTGCGACCGATATCCAGAACTCCTTACGGGGCTCCTCGGGGATCTGTTGTAAGCGCGCAACGCCGCCGATGGGGTACAGCGTAATGTCCCGCGTGGCCACTGCGTAGTGCCGTGCGGTCAGGGCATGCCCGAATTCGTGCAAGACGACACAAACGAAGACTGAAAGGATCAGGCCCAGCCCGAAAAGAGACTCGCTGACCGTGTTTCCGGAAAGAAGGTAGTATCCAAAGACGCCGAAGATCAGAAGGCTGAACGTCCAGTGGACCTTAAGATCGATCCCCGCGATCTTTCCTATCCTGAGAGATCTTGTCATGTGAGTCGGCAATGGGCGATGGACAGGGCATCGAACGCCAGATCTGCATCACCCAAAAAGGTATGCGTACTCCGGTGCAACAGCATACAGTAAGTACGCCCTCAAGACGTGGGCGATCCGCCCACATCGGCGTCGAAGCTGCTGTCCGGAGCACCTCTGCAATTGAAGTAACGTCGATTTCACCGTTGCGGGGGTAGGTCAAACGGAACGTATGCGGTCGCCGGCACGTTGGCGAGCCGTCCGGTGAATGAGACATGATCAGATGAGCATGTTAAAGTTGGCTACAGAAACGACTGTCATGCGCCCCGTCAGAAGCGCTTTGAAGAGATTGCGTCCCGTACTTGATGGCGCGGTGGGCTTGACCGCGGCGGTAGTGGCTGCGGCACTGCTGTCTTCAGCGTGCAGAGCGCAGGATCAGCAGACGATCAGGGCCGTCAACCCCTCGACGGTAGTTGTCCAGAAGATCGATTCGCTGATGCAGTTGCGTCAGTTTGACGAGTCGATCCGCTACTTGACGGCCATGGCTGCCGCCAATCCGAACATGCGCCTGCTGCATCTCAACCTGGGATATGCGTACGGGAACAAGGGTGATCATGAAGCCGCGATTACGCACTTCAAGAAGGAACTCGAGCGCGATCCGAATTCGTGGCAGGCGGTAAGCCTCCTCGGCCAAGCGTACGAGGCCAAGGGCGATCTAGAGCAGGCCCGAGAGTACTTCGGCACGTGGCGGGAGATACAGCCCGAGCGCTGGGAGTCACACTACCACGAAGGCAAAGTCTGTTTCGAACTTGGTCATGCGAAATGTGCAGATGAGGCGTTTGAGGCGGGGCTCGCTTTGAATCCGCAGAGCGCCGACCTGCTCGTAGGCAAAGGCAGGGTACAGATGGCAGAGAACGATCTCGAGGGAGCCCGCAAGACTTTCAGCCAGGCGTTCATGCTCGATGCGTCCAATGCCGACGCAAACTACAACCTCGGCCAGGTGCTCATTCGTCTCGGTGACGTGGAACAAGGCAAGCGCGTTCTGGAGCAGTTTCGCAAACTATCCGAGCAAGAGGACGAACTCGATTACTTGCGGCAATCTCGCGACGTCGCCGGCGCCGGTGCCGAGAACACGTTTGCTGTCGGTGAGGCCCTCCTAAATCAGGGCAGGTACGACGAGGCCATGCAGGAGTATCAGAATGCCGTTGCTGTCGATTCGACGTTTTGGCCGGCTCACCACCGGATCGCATTCGTGATGACGCGAAAGGGGCAGTATGACAAGGCACTGCGACCGCTTCTTGCGGCGCAGCGTTTGGCACCCGAGAGCTTCGATGTGCGATACGACCTGGCAAAGAACTACGCTCTACTACGTCAGACAGAAGAGGCAAAGCAGTGGCTGGAAAGCGCGCTGGAGGTTCGTTCTCTCGATGCCGCAGAATCCCGTTTCATAGCAGAGCTGTTCGTACGGACCGGCATCACCGAGTATGGGATGCAGGTTCTGTCGGACTGGCTCGAGGAGAATCCCGAAGATCATGAGAGCCACTTCGTGATGGGATTGCTCCTGCATCTCACCAGCGACGTTGCGGGCGCCGGCGGCCACTACACACGTGCCATCTTGTTATCTCCCGAGACGCAGCATTACCGGGTGGTGCACTCCATGGCGTTGGCCGCACTCGGAAAGAAGAACGCTGCCGAGGATGCCTTGAAGGCAATTCCGGAGGACGCGCTGCAGCGCCACTACGCGAAGTATCGAAGCCTCACCGGAGCAGCCGCGCTCTCCCAGATCGCAAGCGAGTCGCTGGGAATCAACCTTGCAGGCTCATCATGAGTCTGGATCGGTAGGGGTAGATTATGTCGTTGAGACCGATGGTGGTTGTCCTACTGGTGGCCGGTTGCGGGCCCCAGGCAGATACGGGCAGCATTGATCCCGCCTCGATACCCGCCGGTCAACCGATGGACTCGAACCTTGTGGCAGCCGAAAAAACGGACTGGTTTCGAGAGGTGCAGGATGAGCGCGGAATCGATTTCGTGCATCGCCACGGGGGCACCGGCAATAAGTATTTCATGGAAACCATGGGGTCTGGTGCCGGTCTGTTCGACTACGACAACGACGGGTGGTTGGACGCCTACCTTGTCCAGAGCGGTCCCATCCCGACGTCGCCGAACGCGGATCGTGGAATAGCCGCGACGCTGGATATGGGAAACCGCCTCTACCGCAATGTCGGCGGCGGACGTTTTGTGGATGCAACCCAGTCCTCCGGGACCGGAGACGCCAACTACGGTATGGGCGTGGCCTTCGGCGACTACGATAACGACGGATTCGTCGACATCTATGTCACCAATTTCGGCCCCGACAAGCTGTACCGGAATGATGGCGATGGCACCTTTAGCGACGTGACCTCGCCTTCAGGACTCGGCGACACGCGCTGGGGTGCCGGCGCCGCCTTCGCCGACTTCGATCTGGATGGCGACCTGGATCTGTACGTTGTCAATTATATCACCTATTCGATCGATCGCAACATCCGTTGCGGTCCTGCCGACATCCTCGCCTACTGCCATCCCGACGTGTATCCCGGCAGCCCGGACATTCTATATCGCAACGACGGTGGCAAGTTTACGGACGTGTCCCGGTTGGCGGGTGTCCATGTGGACGACCCTGACGAGAGCAAGGGACTGGGCGTAGTGTGGGTTGACTACGACAACGATGGTGACCCCGACATCTATGTGACCAATGATTCCACTCCCAACTTTCTATACCGCAACAACGGTGATGGGAGCTTTACTAACGTCGCGCTCGAGGCGGGGGTTGCTTACAATCGCTTCGGCAAGACCGAAGCGGGGATGGGAATAGACTTTGGCGACTACGACTGGAACGGGCACGCCGATCTATTCATGACGCATCTCGACGAAGAGACCAATACCCTGTATCACAGTTTTGGTGGCGGGCTCTTCCAGGACTATTCGTCGCAATCGCGACTCGGACCCGCGAGCCTGAAGAACGTTGGCTTCGGGGTCGGCATATTTGATTTCGACGCAGACGGCTGGCTGGATGTCTTCGTTGCCAACGGCCATATCATTGAGGCAATTGAGCGGATACGGCCGGGCAGCGGTGTCACGTACGCGCAGCGGAATCAGCTTTTTCGGAATGAGAGCGGTCGAACGTTTCGTGACATATCCTCGTCTGCGGGTCCGCATTTTCAGAAGGCACGAGTCGGACGGGGCGCTGCTTTCGGCGACATCGATAATGACGGGGACACCGACATCCTGATTTCAAACAGCAATCAGGAAGCCGTTCTCCTCGAGAACGTTATTGGCGGCTCGGCCGACTGGATCGGGTTACGGCTCGTGGGTTCGTCGGCAAATCGAGATGCTCTCGGAGCCCGGGTCTTGGTGTCTGCCGAAGGCCGAACGCGGTGGAGGGAGGTGCATGGAGGCGGCAGTTACCTCTCACAAAGCGATCGTAGACTATCGTTTGGACTTCCCGGCGGTACACGTCCCGACAGCGTCGTCGTTCAGTGGCCCGGCGGCTCCAGACAAAGACTCGGGCGAGACCTGGCGACAGGCACGTATCACACGATCATCGAGCGAGAATGAGGCTGGCGTGTACTTCAGAGCCTTGGATCCGATGCAGGACCTAGGATCCGGGCCGCAACGACGCCGTGAAGTTCGCTGGAGTTACGTACCGCGTATGATAGTCGGTCCAATCATCCGGGTGTTTGTTGTAGACCGTGTTGTCGGACAGGCGGAGCAAGGGGTTTTCGTATTCGCTCACGGCGTGTTCCGGTAGCGGAAGCACCGTTTTCGAGAAAGTGGTGTTGTAGTCGCCATCCTTCACCCATCCGTCTCCGACCAGGATGAAGTCGCGCTTCCAACCATCCGCGACAGGCGCGAGGGCCTCGAAAGCGAAAACCATCTCGTCACCCGCATTCATGATGACATACCGATCGTCCACTTTCGCAATGAGTTCGGCAACGTCCCCGAATCGGGTATGGAAGCCGACGAGGTCACGCCACTGCTGGGAAGTAGCGGCCAGCGAATCGTAGACAGGGGTTTCGGGTGTGGACCGGTTTGCGTTTTCGACGATCGAGAACCCGCGGTACCGAAGGTCGGCGGATATCAGCGGCACTTCCGTGACAAGGGCGGCTTCGGCATCAACCTTCTCGGCCCATGCGATCGCGTCCCAGTAGATTTCGAGATTCGTTACCAGTCGTATTCGTTTTGACGGATGCTCCTCAAGCACGCCCGTCAAGTCGATTAGCATGGTCTTTGCCTTCCCGGCGGGAAAGCCCAGATCCTGCCGGACCGTCGTCCACGAACCGTCCTCGCGCAGAGCATCCAGCCTGACACCCTGCGGCCGCGGGTGATCTCCCTGGCCGAGAGCGACGTTTATGGACGAATCGGTGGGGCGGATCCAGCCCGACGCGATCAACCAGAGCGGTACACCGGCGGGACTGCCTGTGAGGTTGATCTCCAGGTAATGGGTCTGCGTCAGCCCCTGGTGCGAGTACAGTTCGAGTGAGTCGGCGTAGCGGCCGTCAACTTCCGTCAACGTCCCGGTTACGTCACGCCCGTTCTGGTCCCACGCTGACACGGGATGCAGCGGGCCCGTTACATGAACAGCGAGTTCATTTGGCGGGAAAACGAAGACCTCGTTTACGAACATCTCGGTCCCAACCGGATGGTCGACGGCCCTGAGTGAAACGTGGTCGAAAAAGTGTGTCTCCCACAGTTCCGCGGTTATTCTCACGTCGTAGACTTCATCCCGCGGGACCAGCTCGCTGCCGTCAATCTTGACCCAATCCTCAGTTGTCGCGATTCCAGCCGTTTCTACAGCGTTGATTCTCAGCCCCAGTGGAGAGCGCCACAGGAAGTCAGTAACGAATCTCATCTTCGAGCCATCGTATGTGAACAGCCAAGGGCACGATCCCTTCAGCGATTGCGTCGCGATCAGCGCCTGATCCGATGCAAGATCGAATTCGGCCTGAGACGTTCCGTTTGGCCAGATGATACGCGCAACGTCGACAAGCTGGCGATCTCCGAGTCCGAAGTGGACAAGCGGACTTGAGATCAGGCGCTTTTGATAAAGTAGATCGGTTCGGAGTTCGATCTCTCCTCCGATTCCGAACGAGTTGATTCGGCGATCCCCCACGGCGTCCGCCGCTTTCGGCAAGATGCTGCGGGAAAGGTAGGCCTTGCCAGGATTGCTAACGAATTGTAGCGCTTTTGAGTCTTCGTCCAGCGCTATGAGGCTGAGGTTGCCGCTGGCGTCCAGGTCTGCCTCATCG
The DNA here is from genome assembly GCA_018679295.1 of Rhodothermia bacterium. Classification (GTDB taxonomy): domain Bacteria; phylum Bacteroidota; class Rhodothermia; order Rhodothermales; family JABDKH01; genus JAHHLP01. The sequence goes on along the minus strand of JAHHLP010000251.1, from coordinate 9,151 downwards.
TAAATACGCATGTCCTCGAAAGTGCGATATGGCAGGAGCTCGTGATCCTCAGAGCGCAGCCAAACTGTGCTTTCGTTTTCGGTCGTAGCGACGAGGTCTTGCGCGCCGTTGTTGTCAAGGTCGGCCGTCGAAACCCTTGCGATTTGGGACGGGTCGAAAGTACCCTGAATTGTCGCGATCGGTATCGCATCCACAGTACCGTCGGACTTGATCGCGAGCGAGTTGATGTTCCCATCCCGGGTCAGAACGATCAAGTCGAACCGCCCGTCACTGTCGAAATCGGAGATGCGCATTGCGACGGCTCGTTCGCGGAAGTCGATCGGCCGGTGTGCGAAAGATCCCGATCGCTCGTTGGTGTAGAAGTGCAGCCGTCCATCCGCATCCAGGAGCGTGGCGTCGGGATCCCCGTCGTCGTCCATGTCGGCCCACAGCAAGTCAAGCACGCCGGTTGTTTGAGCGAAGATCTGCTGAGGAGAAAAGCTCCCGTCTCCGTTGTTGCGAAGCAGCAAGTTGGAGCCTGAGGCCCTCGAGGCGACGAGGTCGACGTCGCCCTCGAGGTCAACGTCTAATGCCCATATTCCGGAGTAGGCTTCTGTTGTTATGTTGCGTCCGAGGCCAAGTGTGGCTGTCTTGTCCGCGTAGTTGCCGTCGCTTTCCTGTCGGTAGAGTTTGAATCCCGCTGAGCCGGCAGCCGCGATGTCCATTCGGAAGTCGTAGTCGTAATCGAGGAACGCTACGGGATGTCGGAGAGCGGTGGTCGGACCATTCCGGGCAGGAAAATCCAATGTGATGTCAGGGTCGACCCGAATCGTATTGTTGTTCACGGCTACGGCGGCGAGTGGTCCTTCGGCGCTTTGAAACACCGTTCCGAGCCAGTTCCAGCGCGTGTCGGGTGGAAGAAGTGGCTTCACGTCATACGCGAGGGTGGTATCCGCGGGAGATGGCCTGCCTGAAGGGGAGGGCAGGCGCACGAACCGAGTCATAACTAGCGACGGGTCGAGGATGTCAGTCTGCAGTGCCGCGATGTTGGCGCGATGAGCGTCGACGGCCTTCATCAAATTGCTCGCGCGGATGGTTGCATTGCGGGATGCGTCGATGTTGCGGCTCTGTAGGTGTCGGTTCAGTGCTCGGATCTGTTGGCGAGCTTCGTCTGGCCAGTCGGAAGTGATCTGACTCAGTTTGGTTGCAAGAGAATCAGCCATTTGCCACTCTTCGGCCTCTACCGCGAGCTGAAGGCGATGAAGTATGGCCGTCGTGTTTCCAGGGCTTAACCGCAGGATGTGGTTGAAGAGATCCGCGGGATCTCTATCGGACGTGGTTGAGGGGCGAGTCGGGTCAGACGCCTCGGCGAGTTCGGCAAGGAGATACATCGCCCGTATGTTGGTGGAGTCCGCTTGGATCGCATGATCCAGGTAGGTTGCCGCCAGGTCATAGCGCTCGCGTTGCTGCTCGATCAAACCCGAGAGCAGCAGGATGTCGCTATTGTCGGGACCCTCGTCCCGAGCCGTGGCTGCGTGAGATGCCGCTTGGTCGAGTTCGCCTCGCCGCAAAGCAAGCAGCGCCATGTTATACCAGATAGACGGCTCAGCCGGTGCAACGGCAGCGGCCGCCTCGAGGCGCTCGAAGGCTCCGGGCTCACTGCCCGTCTGTATTCGCGCGGCCGCGCCGTAGAAGTTGAGGACGACCTCGCGGAACTCAGTTGAATCGGGGTCGGGAAGACGCGTCTCACTTCGGCACGATGCGAAGAACATCGTGCAGACTACCGCGGCGAAGAGGAGTTAGAACACCTTTCGGTCAAACATTACAGTCGTAAATCTGGAACACACTCGTGCGAGTCAAATCTGTGTTCGAGGAGAGGGGGGACACCGCTCTGGTTCGAGACCAAACTACGGTGGCTCGACAAGCAAAATCCTGGATTTAGCTGATATGAACACAGCGGTGCACTGCTGGCCTCATTTGACATTGTACGCTGAAACCCGCTTTTTGTATGCGCATTTCTTCATATTCGCTTCAAAATCGGCTCTTCTGATGAAAACCTCGCCCTGTCAGGCGTTCGCCCGGGTGGCGGCCGCCGTCGTATTGGTATTTTTTGTGGGTGCCTGTGACCAGGCGAATCCGGTAGATGAATCGACGGCACCGTTCGAGCCGGTGATTATTGACGTCGATCCTCTGAAAAACGTCGGAAAGGCGGCGAAGGCCGGCGATGCGATACCGGGTCAGTACATAGTCACGTTTTCGGACCACGTTCGGAATCCGCGTAGCGAAGCCGCGGGATTGGTCCAAGCCCAAGGCGGCGAGATGCTGTACACCTACGAGTACGCCCTGAAGGGTTTTGCTGCTCGATTGCCGGATGCCGCGGTGGAGGCACTCGGCCGGAATCCCAACGTTGCCTCGATCACGCCGGACGGCCTCGTACAGAAGACCGTGTCGGGTAGCCAGTCGAACCCGCCGAGTTGGGGACTCGACCGAATCGACCAGGCAAGTCTCCCCCTGAACGACGCCTATGCATACGACGAAGATGGTGCGGGGGTCTGGGCGTACGTGCTGGACACAGGTATCAACTTCGACCACCAGGAATTTGGAGCGCCGAGCGGTTCGCCACGTGCCTTTCTGGGTTTCGACGGCGTCGGTGATGGTCAAAACGGCTGGGACTGCGATGGTCATGGCACACACGTTTCGGGCACGATTGGCGGCGAAACTTTTGGCGTTGCCAAGCAGGTGCAGTTGGTCGCCGTCCGCGTTCTGAATTGCAGCGGCAGCGGCTCCTACTCAACAGTTATCGCGGGCATTGATTACGTGACGAATCAGAAGCAAAACGTGCTCCCGGGAGATCCGGCGGTGGCTAACATGAGCCTGGGCGGTGGCTATTATGCGCCCGTGAATACTGCGGTCCAGAACTCGATTGCGGCCGGAGTCACGTACGCTGTGTCGGCGGGCAACAGCAACGCAAACGCGTGCAATTACTCGCCCGCCAGTACGCCGGATGCAATCACAGTGGGCTCGACGACGATATCCGACAATCGATCTTCATTTTCGAACATTGGCACCTGTGTCGACATATTCGCGCCGGGCTCGTCCATAACGTCTGCGTGGTACAACTCGGCGACGGCAACCAACACGATTTCAGGCACATCGATGGCATCGCCCCACGTGGCAGGGGTTGCGGCGATCTACCTTTCGGCCAACCCGGGGGCCTCTCCGGCGACGGTGACGAACGTCATTCTTGACGCCGCGACTTCCGGAGTTGTCATCAACCCGGGATCGGGTTCGCCAAACTTGCTACTGTATTCGCTGGTGCTTGGAGGGTCGACACCACCTCCGCCGCCTCCGCCCTCGGATGTGCAGATCCAGGTCGATGCGATATCTGGAATAACGGTGACTGGCAAGAAGCGGAAGAAGGGTAACGTTACGGTGACCGTGAAAGACGTCGACGGCAATCCGATGGCCAACGTGACGGTCGACGGAGAGTGGATGGCGGACGGCGCTTCGGAACAGGAAACGGGCGTGACAGATGTGTCGGGAAGTGTTGACTTGTCGTCGTCGAACTACACCGGTGATCCGCTGTTTGGGTTCTGCGTGACGGGTTTGTCTGGGTCCGGCATGGCAGATGTCACCACGTATCCGGTATGTTCACCCTATGGCGATGGCGGAGGTGATCCTCCTCCGAGCGGTCCGCCAACGGCCCTTGCAGTGAGCGATGCCTCGCGGGGACCGCATCAACGTGTGAGCCTCTCCTGGTCGGGTGGCGAGTCGGCCGTGGTCATCCATCGTAGCGATTCTGGTGGCGGTTCCGCCACAATCGGCCCGATGAACAACTCGGGCGGTCACACAGACAACCTCGGAAAGACAAGTTACGCGTGGGCGGAGTACCAGGTCTGCAACGACGGGAGCGGTGAGTGTACTCTGGTGGAAAGGGTGACGCTCTAGTAACGCGAAGGCGATCGGGCCGGTCATCACGAATTACAAAGCGCCAACTGCGTCCGCCGGACCGTCATTCTTGTCCGCGGATCCGCTTCGTAAGCGCCGGCTCGATACCGAGCAGTCGGGCATAGGTCGTGAGTTGACCACGATGGTACATTTCCTGAGCGATGCCGTGGTGTAGCCACGCAAGGCGCGTTCCCTTCTCGCCGTCGAACCGGGTGATGAGCTGCAGCATGTGGAGTTCTCCCGCGCGCCGAAACGCTGCCGTCCCCTCTCTGAGCTGCGTGCGCAGCAGCTTCAGAAGATCCCCTCGTGTGTTCGCTGCATAGGCGGGCTTAGCATATTGTTCGAGCAGAGTCGACCATGGCTCGCGATGAAAATCTGTGTCGGGGCGAGCCAATTCGCCAGCCATGAGCATCGCCACCTCGAGAATGTGGACCACGAGCTCGCGCACGGACTTCACCTCGGGAGTGGGCCGGTAATCCCAGTGGCGGCCCGGAATGTTCCGCGCCTCCTCGATAACGCCAGTGCGTGCGTCCTCCCACGCTTCGAGCGCTTCATCCAACATCGTTTTCTGTACCATCGAAGATCCAAGAATTGCCGTCCAATAGTCTAAGCAGACAATTCCTCAAAGAAAAGAATTCGGCCCAATCAGTAACGATTCGATTGCAGTTCGCCACTAGTGGTGTTCTGTAGAAGAGGTCGACCGACGGCAGGCAACGGTCGTTAGGCGGGCACAAATTTCCCCCGGCAGGAGCAAACGGTGCCTCTCTAGATGCTGGCTATGATCGGCTTTGCTGCCGTGAACGACCCTCGAGCAACCACTTTGGCCTTGGGCACGCTACTTGCACTTCCCCATTCGTCCGCCACCCTTCCCTTGTGCTTGGTCGATCCCGACCACGAACCGAGCTAACCATGAAGCGGATTACAGACTACAAGACGCACGACGTGGATCACTGGCGATCCGTCGCGGTCCCGCACGCCGTCGACCTGACGCGAACACCGGTGAGTGTCATCTCGGGCAAGAAGTACATGTTTGTTGCGGGTGTCAGTGCGCGATCCCTGAAGTTCGATGACGGAAGCGAGTACCACGTAGACCGCGGTTGGTGCTAGCCGTTAGCACCTCGAGCGTGCGATCGGTGTGGGGCCGGAGTAGGCGACGACCCACCACCGGTATTGGGAGTCGATTATCGAATGGTGCTGTGCTTGGTTGCACCGAGTTCGCTGTCCTTTCCCACGTGGTCTATGCTGCGATCTAGAAATGGTAGGCCAGACCGAGTCGAACGTTTCGCGGATTTCCTGGAGTGAAGTGCAGTCCTGAAACCGAGACAATCTCGTTTCGCAACCGCGATTCCGTATCGAACTGCGCTTCATTCCACTCGGTATCGAGGAGGTTCTCGACTGTCAAACTCACCTTTACATCGGAGAAGCGGTATGCGGCAAACAAATTGACTAGCGTATATCCCTCCGCCGTTACGGAGGCGTTTTCGGAGGCGGGACGGTCGCCGACATGAACAAACCTGAGGCTGCCCTCATAGCCTTTCGGGTGCAAAACAGTTATTCCACCGGTCGAGGTGATCGTTGGGGCAAGGGGAATCCGATTCTCCGAATCAGGCGAATCTGGAAAGAAACCTCTTGAAAGGTTGACGTCGATGTCCGCTAGCAGCCAGGTGGTTAAAATCGCTCGCGTTTCGACATCGAGGCCGTAGCGACGACTCCTGTCGCTAAGCTCGGTGAAGCCGCCGTCTCCGACGTACACGTACTCCCGGTCGAGATCAAGCAGCCACGCGGCAGCGGCAATCGTCACGCTATTGGTTAGACGGGAGCGTAGGCCAATCTCCGCACCCGTCGCGCGAGGCAGCGTTTCCTCCCCACGCTGATCAGGATCGAGATTGCGGCTTGTCAGCTGATCTCTTATTGCAGTGTCGCTGAGGCCTCGCGCCTCGAGGACCCGCACCTCGTCTTCGATTCGCTGTCCGAGGACTACGTTTCTCGCGTCGTTGGAATGAAAGCTTGATCCTGCGTTCAAAAACACGTCAATCGTCTGGGATGGACTGTAGACAAGACTCGCCTTCGGACTGAGTATGGCTTGATGTGCATACCCTGATGCATGCGGTAGAGCGGACGTGGTGTCTCTGTCGAGGTGGTCGTTGACGTCGAACGTGAAGTAGTCGCCACGCAGCCCGGCCTTCAGGCTGAGTTCGGACGAGAGAAACAACTCCTGTTCGCCCCACAGATACAGGTTGCGTTCAACTATGTCCGCGTCGACGAGGCTTGCGAGTCTTTGGCGATTTGGACTCTTCCAGAGACCCACCGCGATGTTGTCGGACCGGAAGCCTCCTCCGAGTGTAGCGGATCCGGCTACGCCGGCCATCGTGTTCGACATTCGGTATCGTCCGTCCAAGCCCGTGAGCGTCCGATTATCCGTCTGCTCGATCATGTCGCCGAGCAACGGGTCGTCGAGGAAAAACGTGAAGTTGGAGAATAGCTTGAACGTGTATCGGGCCGTGTAGCCTCTAAGTTGCAACGCGGTTCCCGCACTGGCTGCATCGTAGGTGAGATTGATGTTTTGACGGCCGGTTGATCCGCCTTCAAGGTCGTCGAGGCTACCAAAGCGGGTGATGAGTCCCTGGTCGACCGCGCGCGCCGGGACTTGACCGGATGCGTCCCACGCCGAACTGAATCCGCCAACACTTACGCCCAGCTTGGCGTGATCTGACAGATGAGTATGGAATTTACCAAAGAGGTTGAATCGCTGGAAGTCCTGATCTCTTTCCACGGGACCGTCCGTGCTGTAGAACTGACCAGCTAGATAGGCACCTTGATGGTCGAGGTCGGGGAAAGGTAGCTGGTATAGCGATGTGACATTGATCGTGTTGAAGGCTCCTCCGCTGACGCTCACCACATTGTTGTCGAGGTGATCTCTCGTGGTGAACGAGATCGCACCGGCCGTAGCAAGATTGCCGCGGTCGGTAGCGTAGGGACCTTTCGTAACATCGATCTTGCCGACGGTCTCGGGAATCAGGAAGTGTAAGTCGGCGTAGCCCTGGCCGTGACCATGGGACACCATATTCACCGGCATGCCGTCGACCGTTATACTTACGTCCGTGCCGTGGTCCGCGTCGAAACCACGAAGGAAGATCTGCTCCGCTTTGCCGCCGCCGGCGTGTTGCGCCGTGATCAAACCGGGTGCCAGCCGCAACAGATCTTGTGAAGACCGCGCGGGTCGTGTGATCAAGTCGAGTTGGCGAATCGTGACCGAAGATGCAGCGGAATAAGTTCTTTCCGCAATGGCAATCACCTCGCCCAGCGTAATGGGCTTTGGTTCAAGCTGAAGGTCAACTTCCGTCCTCTGTCCGCCAAAGATGTCGATATTGCGCCTGACCACCTCGTATCCCAGAAGGCTGCCGACCAGGACGTACCGACCGGGTTCCAGTTCATCTATCACATATTTGCCGTTTGCGGCCGAAGCCGTTCCGGGCCCTTCGTTCTCCAAATAGACATTAACGCCTTCCAGCGGCCGCCCGTCCTCCTCGGTCACGTATCCAGCCAGCGAGCCAAGCTCTTGGGCCATGGCCGTTTGAGAGATGGTGAAGGTGACGAGTGCTACGGAAGCGAGTACGATAATTCCCTTGAGTTCTGACATGAATCTGATCAATATTTCCATTTCATTCGGTCGATTGCAGCCGTCTCAAGACGTGCAGAAGTGACATGATCCTGAGGTGCCGGATGCTCCAGCGGGACAGCAGCGACTCACTACTAGGACAGTCGTGTCTCGCGTGCCTTTACGGATTTGGTGCTGCTATTGAGTCTGGCTGGCTTCGTGCAACAATGTGGACTTGAGTCGGATGGCGACAGCAATCCGATCTATTAGAACGAAGCCTAATTCCATTTTTGCCTTCCTGTAGCGACGTTCAGGACTGATCTGAGAGGTCAGTCAGTGGAGTTCACGCCCGGTGAGAAGGTATAGCACCAAGCCTCTCCCTCGAGCACCACTTCGCCCGTCTGACGCGTGACCTTGACGGCCAGCCGGGTGACGGGCTTTGTCTCATGCACACTTAAGACTTCCGCGGTCGCGGTAATCGTATCGCCGATAAACACGGGCGCAGTGAACTTCCAGTCCTGGCTCAGGAAGACGGTGCCCGGCCCGGGCAGGTCCATTGCCACCAAGGCATGCAGGACGCCGGTCGTGAGTCCGCCCTGTACGACGAGCCTCTTGAACTTCGTTCCGGCCACGAAGGCTTCGTCGAAATGGAGCGGGTTGTAGTCGCCGGACAACTCGGCGAACGTCCGGACATCGTCCGCGGTGATTGTCTTTGTGCGTGTGGCCGTCTGGCCAACTGATATGTCCATGATCAAACGCTGGGATGTGGCGTGCGGCTCTGCTGGGCTGCTTCTCAGCGTTCTGCCGGCTGCATCACGCCGAACAGCGTCCCTTCCGGGTCCTTACAGTAGGCGTGCGTACCGACCCCGGGTATCTCTTCCGGGCCGTGCACCGTGGTGCCGCCCGCTCGCTCAATCTTCTCGAGTGCATGTTTGATCGATGGCACGTCGACTGTGTTGATCACCTTCTGGTCAAAGTGTCTATGCATGAGGCCCCCGTTGATACCGGATGCGTCCGAACCTGTCGCCACGAGCCAATATTGTTGCTCACTGCCACCCCACGCCTTGGTCTCCCATCCGAAGGCCTCGTGATAGAAGGCAGCTAGTTGTTCGGGGTCGTCCGCAAGTAGTTCGAAATGCACAGGGCGGTTCATGGCGATCGCCGGTCTTGTAGATGCAGGTGTTCTGACCTGAATATAGGATTTGTCGGCCGGCGCGACAGGCATGTTTCGGTGACGCTCGTCCCTGGCATCGGACTTAAAAAAGGACTGTGGTAGCTTATCTTCGTACATGCCGGTGAGCCAAACCGGTTGTGGGCGGCGACGATTTTGGTACGCTTCAATGCTGGAGACTAACTGGTCGGCGCTCGCTTGGATCATCAAAGGAGGATATGCTGAAACCGGGCACAACCATATCCCATTACCGAATCATCCGTCAGCTCGGCGAAGGCGGCATGGGTGTCGTATACCTCGCTGAGGATACGCGCCTGGACCGCAAGGTGGCGCTTAAGTTCTTGCCGCCCCATCTAAGCATGGACGAAGAATCGCGCGCAAGATTCGTTCAGGAGGCAAAGGCGGCCTCAGCGCTCAATCACCCGGCGGTTTGCACCATACATGACATTGGTGAG
>JAHHLP010000052.1 GCA_018679295.1 Rhodothermia bacterium | reverse complement strand
GTACGAAGTTCGCCCTGGCCAATCGTCCGCAGAAGACATCGTAGCGGGCCTCCCCGTTTTTGAACAACGCGACATTCAGCCGGGCACGTTTGTGTACCCGAACTCGGCAGAGGACCTCGTAGAGGGTAACGTGTACGCCTGGCAGATCAACGCTATCAGTCTGACGTCGGGAGGACCTGAACGCTTCCCGAGTGAGGTGCTGTGGTTTACCGTTGAGGGCGTCGACGATGCCCTTACGGATGATCCGGTTTCCTCTGCGGTGTATTCAAGGATCGAGATAGAGCCCCGAGAGACGGAAGTGCAACCCGGCGGCTCCGCTAGCCTCAAGGCAACCGTCTTCGACGCGGACAACGTGCCAGCTTTTGACGTTCGCCCGGAATGGTCGGTAGTACCCTCCACGGCCGGTACCGTCGACGCAAACGGCGTATTTGTAGCGGGAGATAGTCGCGGCATAGCCGCTGTCGTAGCCGCGATCGGCGACCTCGAGCAATTCGCAACCGTTGAGATCGGCGAGCCGCAGGCGGCAGCCCCCGTTGAGGATCAGGTTGCCAGTGAGCCGTCGATTCAAGTCGTCGCGCCAGCCGACGGTCAGATGGTTATGGAGTCCGCCCCGTCCTTCGCGTGGCTCCATGCAAGCGAGGATTCCTCGGCCGCTTTCTACCGAATCGCCTTACGTAAGGCCCAGGACGACGTCGCCGACTATGAGAGTGCACTACTTCTCTGGGAGACTCAGGTCCCGGCATCTCAGACGAACGTGACCTACCCGGCAGACTATGACGTGCTGGAATCCGGCGTCACCTATTTCGTGCGCGTCGCCGCGCTCGACTCCACTGAGGAAGTTCAACTGCGTTCACCGGTCTCGTCCTTTACGACTATGTTCGAGGACAAGCTATCGTATGAGCTCCAGAGAGCATGGGAAGATGCCCGCGTCGATGGCTCCGACTCATCCAGCGTGCGGCTCCTCTTGAAAATCGACGGAATAGCGGGCACCTCCCTCCTCGCGGACATAGAGGCCGCCGGTGCGACTATCGAGCTCGTGGAGGGCCCGTGGGTTCAGATACAAATACCGTTTACGCAGCTGGGACAGCTGGCCGCATTAAACCTGGTCGACGCGATCTCGCTGCCTGCACCCCACGAATATCTTGCCGTTCCGGAGGTGGCCTTCCACGAAGACGTTCCGGTATGGCCGCTCGACCCGAAGGTGCCAAATGCATCCTCATTTGCTCCGATCGATATCGCAGTCTTCGAGTTCGGATTCGATCCGATCGTCATCCAGGAGATGCTTCCAAACGTAGACGTGCGGTACCACTCCTTCCGCGCAGACAAGCGCATTGAGGGTTCCGGCGGAGCTGACACACGTCACGGAGCGGCAGTGGTGCGTGCGCTGGCCGAGTACCTGCCGCCCAACGCGACGCTTCACCTCGTCAATTTTGATACCGAGCCCGAGTTCCACCACGCGCTCGACAACGTGGTGCATCAACTCGATGTAGACGTGATTACCTGCTCGGTGTCGTGGGCCAACGCGTACGACCATTACGACGGGACTTCCTATTTCTCCCGGCGCGTCGAGCAGATACTAACGGCCGACACGCCACTCGTCGTTGCAGCGGGCAACTTCGCCCAGAGTCATTGGCAGTACAATTTTGCAGACGGCAACGCGAACGAGATACACGACTTCGATCCGTCCGCCGAACTCCTCGAGCTTAGGCTCAACAATGCCCGCTACTACAACTTCCTGATGAGCTGGAACGATTGGGGAGGAGATCCACGCGTCGACTTGGACATCGAGATCTACAATGCTGCGGGTGAGCTCCTCCTTGACCGCCGTGGACGGCCTTATGCGTCGCGCAGCGTTCAGGGACCGAGTGAATATGCGGAGCCAGTCGAGCGCATCCGCGGCTTCAAGCCGATATATCCGGGAACGCGGTCCTACTACGTCAAGGTGTACCGCAAGCGCGACACGCCCGACCCGGCTGAGCGAGGCACCAACTTTGAGCTGTACGTCTCTCCGCCGCCTGATGAGGGTCTCCCCGGCCCCGTCGTACAAAGCAGCCTCGCTGCGGGTCTCGCGACGACAGACTCTCCCGCGGTAATACCCATCGGCGCGAACGACCTATCGCACAGCTCTCAAGGGCCGACCAACGACGGACGAATACGCCCCGACTTCTCGGCCAACGGCGTCGTCGAACTCGATGGAGCCCGAATCAGGGGCACGTCCTTTGCCACCCCGCGTGTGGCAGCCGCACTCGCGCTCGTATTTTCGCGACACCCCGACTGGAATATCAACGAGGCGTACGACTTCTTGAGGAGATTCGCGGTCCAGCCGGATGGTACTGCAGGCAAAAACGACCGGTTTGGGTGGGGTCAGCTTGACCTGGATGCCGTAATTGAGGCGCTCACAAGCTGATATAGCATTACTCTCCTGAATGAACGCCGTTAATCCGTCCATTTGATCTACGGAGCATAACCGACAGCGGATGTCCACCAATCGCGCAGCTCACAATCAGGACCTGGATTGGGTCCATCGCATCTTCGATGGTGATGCGCGTGCGTGGAATCAGTTTGTCGAAACGTTCTCTGACAGAGTGTGGCGACGGTCATGGCAGCTTTGCAACGAAGCCTGTCCTTACAACAAGGCAACCGTCTTTTGCGTCTTTCACGCGTTGGCCGCGGATTCGGTCAAGCCGAGCTCCGACGAACGGCCCGGCTGCGACGAAGGTCTCGAGATATACGCATATATCTTCGACTACTTCTTCAGCGCGGAGAAAGAGAGCGGGAAGCTCAAGCATTACGACGGCCGATCGGAACTCGAGACCTTCGTGGGATCGGTTCTCCACGGCAATCTTCGGACGGACTGGATTCGGCACAAGCGGAAGCTTCGCGTAGATCAGATCACGATTCCTGAAGAGATTCGCCGGCTGCAGAAGTCGGATCAGAAGGTCTTTAAGAACATGGTGATGCAGCGGCCAACCGAAACAATAGCCCGTAAGACGGGTCTCGCGGTCGACGAGGTGACGACGGCACAGGAGCGCATTACGCATGCGCTTATGGCCAACGGAAACCTGCACTTGATTCTCCGCGAGGCAGAGTCATCGCTGGAAGACCTGACGTATCACGACGAAGCGTCGGCCCCGCAGACCCTGCCACTTCAGCAATCTGTAGACCGAATATGGACGGCCGTGTGCGACCTGATCCAGGAGCTGCCGGAGCCACACAAGATCCTCATGGACATGGTGTTCGATAAGGAACTGGACGCTAAGTTGATATTGAGTAGGGTACAAGAACTGAATCTGAATCTTCCCGTCTCGCCTCGATCGGGGAAGATGACGATACATACGATCTACCAATCGGTGGATTCATTGTTGAAAGACGTTGGAGAAGGCCTCGAGACTCGGCACGCCGACGTACTCGACGACGCTCGAAACTGGCTCGACGACGACTCGCTCGAAACTTCTATATCCGTCAAGGGCCTCAAAGCACTTCTCAAGAACATGGGCATTTCTAATGGCGATGCGCACGACGCGCAGCGAATAGCGCAGGGGTAAGCAACATGGGCAACGAACACGAAATTCAGAAAACAGCCTGTCCGATTCCGCAGATGTCCTTCGGCGACATCTCGCGCTATCTGCAAGGCGGTTTCGACGCAGCCGTACAGCGGGCCGTCTCCGGCC
>JAHHLP010000291.1 GCA_018679295.1 Rhodothermia bacterium | reverse complement strand
TCTCCTGACCACTCGATGTGAAGACTGGAAAAGTCGAAACCTTGGGCCGCCTGGCGAGGTTCAAATGATGCTGAAGCTGCACCAGCAGTTGAAGCGGTCCTCGAATCCATATATATTTACAGGGTTCGGACAACGGTATCCCGTTCCCCCGCGAGTTCATGCCAGGTGGTTGGCAATCTCAGGACGTGTTTCAGGTTCGCAGGGGTCTCTAGCTTCTGAAGATAACGCGCGCCGATATTTTCGTGCCATTCGGCGCATTCTCGCCTTTCGCACACGTGTTTTGTGTGATTTACTGATTTGCCACCGCAATCAGGCGAGTTCGGCACATCTCTCCACCAACTGATCGTATGGCAAACAAGGAAAACGGTAGTAACCGGAACAACCGGAGCAACCGAGGTAAACGCAACAACCGGGGCAATCGGGGTAACAGGGGTAACCGGAGCAATCGGGATAATCGCAACAACCCGGTTGACGACGGGAAACCGAAGCCACCATTCAGCGGAATTGTCGAGTTGATCGGCGAGAAGAAGTTTGGCTTCATCCGGGACCTTCGTCCGGAAGTGCCGAAGGGTGACCAGGATCCGTTCGTTCCGCCGCCGCTGATCCGGAAATACAAGCTCCGTGACGGCTTGATCCTGGAAGGCACGCTCCGCCCGGGAAAGAAGGGAGACATGCAGGTTCACCAAGTCGACAAGGTGATGGGCATGGATCCGGCCGAATGGGCAAAGCTGCAAAGCTTCGACTCGGGGCAGATCATTTATCCGGACGAGAAACTTGATCTGGTAACCGGTCCGAAAGACATCTCGATGCGGGTGGTCGATCTCGCTGCGCCGATCGGTAAGGGCCAGAGGGCCTTGATCGTTGCGCCTCCGCGCACCGGAAAGACGATCCTTCTCAAGAACATTGCGGCGTCGGTAACGGCAAATCATCCCGAGATCGAATTGGTGGCGCTGCTCGTGGATGAGCGGCCGGAAGAGGTGACCGATTTCCGCCGGTCGACATCTGCCATGGTGTTTGCTTCTTCCAACGATCAGGAGGAGGACAATCACGTCAGGGTTTCCACGCTGGCACTAGAGTATGCGAAGCGATGCGTCGAGATGAAGAAGGATGTCGTACTGCTGCTGGATTCTCTCACCCGTTTGGGGCGAACGTTTAACCTGTACTCGGGAGGGAGCGGCCGAACACTTTCAGGCGGTCTCGACGCAGGCGCGATGAAGGTCCCGAGACGAATCTTCGGCGCTGCGCGCAACATCGAGGGCGGCGGGTCGCTGACGATCATCGCCACGGCCCTTATCGAAACCGGAAGCCGGATGGATGAGGTGATTTTCGAGGAGTTCAAGGGGACCGGCAATTCGGAAATCGTGCTGGACCGCGAGATGGCAAATAAGCGCATCTTCCCGGCGATCAACCTGCGAAAGAGCGGTACGAGAAACGAGGAGCGCCTTCTCGGTGACAAAATCGAGCAGCATCACCGTCTGTTTCGGGCTCTAAACAGCCGTTCGCCGATCGAGGCGATGCAGGCACTCCTACGGCACCTGCAGCAGACGCCGACCAACGATTATCTGCTCGACGAACTGATTTCCTCAGCCTGATCAGGTTACGCGCACTGCATGATCGGTGTCATAGTAGTGATCCATGACATCGGCCGGCAATGCGCGAGGAGACGGGGCACCTTCAAGACGAACTGGACTATCGCGTGCCGATCAAGTCGTGGCGCGTAGAGGATAGGCCAAGGGAAAAGCTGGTTCGGCACGGTCCGCAGGTGCTTTCGGATGCCGAGTTGCTGGCGATCGTGTTCGGGTCGGGTACGAAGACCAGGAAAGGACCCGTCTCTGCGGTGCAGCTCGCCCGGGGTCTCATCAACGCATATGGCTCACTCGAGAGCATTGCACGACGCGATCACAAACAGCTTACGCAGACAAGCGGCGTAGGGCTTGCGAAGGCGTCCAAGCTCCAGGCAGTTTTCGAGATCGGTCGTCGCATCGAGTCGTCGGGCAACGGCCAGAGGCGGCAAGTGTTCGGGCCGGAGGACGTGGCGGGTCTGTACGGTCCTTTTATGCGCGATCTCAAGAAAGAGATCTTCAGGATCGTGCTGTTGAACACGGCCAACGTGATCATCACGGATCGCGTTGTCAGCGAGGGCGGACTCGCGGCGAGCATCGTAGAGCCGCGGGCGGTTTTCAGAGAGGCCATACTCGAGAATGCCGCGGGCATCATATGTCTGCACAACCATCCGTCCGAGAATCCCGAGCCCAGCAGGGAGGACGTGCGGGTGACGCGTCAACTCGTGGATGCCGGCAAGATCGTCGGAATACCGGTGCATGACCATATCATTATAGCGGGGCGCTCCTTTACGTCGCTGGCCGAGCGAGGGCTGATGCCGGCGGGGTGACGGGGCAAGACTTCACTTCGCAATCTGCCTCGAGAATGTCTACTTTACGAGCCAGGCTCCGGATCAGTTGCGATCGATACAGCAAGTCAGGTCATCAGGTCTGAGCCAATCTTTGCATACGTACATTCACTTCGAGATGAGAGGGAGCCCTTGATGAGAGTCCTAAAATTAGCGGTCTATCTGATGACCGGTGCCGTTTTACTTCCCGCGTTTGTCGCGGCTCAGCACGTTAATACCGAGTCAGCGGGAGCGCGTGCCCACTTTGTGATGGGAATGAAGTCGTTCGACATGGCCAAGTTCGACGATGCCCGGAGTCATTTGGACAAGGCGATCGAAATGGACCCGAACTTCGCAGCGGCCCACCTATATCGCACTTGGGTCGCAACGAGCGCGGACGATTGGAAAGCCCACTACGATCGTGCCCGAGCTCTTCGCGAGTCGGCTACGCCATGGGTACAAAACATGATCGATCGGAGTGTCGCCGGGGCAGATAATGACGGCGAACGACAACTTGAGTTGGCGTTGGCCCTCGTGGCCGAGTATCCAACGAGTGCGCGAGCGTTCGACTACCTCGCGTCCGAGTACAGTCAGCACAAAATGTATGACGCCGAGCGCGGTGCTCTGAAGACAGCCATGGCGCTCGACCCGGGCTATTCTCCAGCCTACAAAAGTCTATCGTTGTCATACGTTTTCAACCAGCCCGAGGACCACGAAGCAGCGCTGAAATATGGCAAGAAATACGTGAAACATGCTCCGGATGCGGCAGACGCCTATATCGTATTTGGAGATGTACATCGTGCTCGGAATGATTTCCAGAAGGCCAGCGACGCGTATGCGATGGCAATTGAGGTTGACCCGGATCATGCGACAGCGTATTCGAAGAAGGGTCATGCAGATACGTATCTGGGAGCGTTCGAGGCAGCGCGTGCCGACTTCGCGGCAGCTGAGAAAGTCGCCAAGACCTTGGGTCAGCGTGTCGGGCAAAAGAACTTTGCGGTCTATACGCACTTGTACGCGGGTGACGTATCCGCTGCCATGCAGGCAAACACAGACGTCATCGATGGCCTAAAGAAAATGGATTCTGATGAAGCCACTGGGCCCCTCAGAACCACCTATCGCGATCGCGTCCTAATCGCCGCGCATCACGGCATGTTTGACGAGGCGATGGCTGCACACAGCGAGATGGTCAAGCATACTAAGTCCATGACCGAGAGGGTAAACG
>JAHHLP010000374.1 GCA_018679295.1 Rhodothermia bacterium | reverse complement strand
ACCTGCAGCCCGACCTCCCCCCCGCCTGTACCCTCGATTACGACCACCGGGCTGCCGGAAGACAGCTCGTCCAGTATCCGCTGTGAGACCAGGTCGCCCATCTTCCATCCGACGGTCCGCATGGCATCGGGCGTCGCCTGGGTAACCTCACCATCCGGATCAACACCGATCAGCGTACCCACGGATTGTCTTCGCCGGGACGGAATCATTTTCCGCAGATCTGAAGGCCTTTCTGATTTCAGGTAGGAGCGATGCCATGGCAGAACTCAGGTTGCGGTCTGCCGACGGCTACGCACCGCCTCCAATTCCCAACAAAAACGGGACCAGTCGAGCGCCCGGCGCTACGCGTCGGAGGCAGACTCGGGGTCGAGTCGTTCCAGAGGAACCACAATCCGGAGCCAGGCAAAGCCAAAAGCAATCATCGTACAACCGAAAACGCCGAAGGCAGTGCGGAGCCCGATGGTGCCTGTCTCAAGAAGGAGGCTTGCTATCAGTATCGACACAGTATCGGCCAGCATTACAAGCAGCCACTCGGTCGCGAAGACACGGCCGCGGAACATATCCTCGGTTCGCTCCTGCAGCATGACGGTCGCCAAAACCCAGTTCGCACCACTCGCCGAATGCGCGAGGGCGACGAGAAGCACAAGCGCATAGTTCCATGGCAAGATGCCAAAGAGAGCATAGACGACCCCGCTAAATGCAACGCAACTGCCGAGCAGCGTCGGCCAGACACGCCTGTCTGAGAAGAAACGGCGCGCGAGCACCGGTCCAATACCGGTGCCGACACCGCGAGCAGCGAAGAGCGCGCCGATGGCAATGTCCTTGGAGTCGGGATCTATCGCCTCTCCAGCCAGCGCAAGCATGAAAACGAGAGCGCCGCCCGCAAGCGCCCATGTGGCCTTGGCCGTCGAGATTCGTGCAATCCGTCCGTGAGATCTCAGGAACCTCCAGCCGCTGACAATCTCCGCCGCGGCAGTCTTAAAGAGACGACCGCCAAACCCTTCCGCGGAAGTCTGCGGGATGACGGCCCGGTAGATGAACCAGGCAGAAACCAGATAGGAGGCACTATCGACGGCAAACACGATGCGCGGCCCAAACGCTGCTGTGGCGAACCCTCCCAAGGCAGCACCCAGTGCAAGCATCACCGACCAGCTCGCGGCCATCAGGGTATTCGCGGTGAGCAGCTCCTCCCGCGTCGTGACGTTGGGCAGAGCAGCGGACTGTGCAGGCTGAAAGACAGCGCTTACGATCACTTGGCAGACGGTCAGCAGGTACACCAAGCCGACACTTGAAATCTGGTCGGCGTAGATGAGTCCGGCCACAATCACCGCGCGGACCACGTCCGAAATGATCATCAGCCGGCGCCGGTCGAACCGGTCTACGAGAAGGCCGGCAACGGGCGATGCAATCGCTGCTGGCAGCATCTTCGCTATGAAGACGATCCCAAGGGCAAACGGCGAACCCGTCATCTCCCCGATGACGTTGATAAGGGCAATGAAGTTGAACCAGTCGCCAAGCAACGAGATGATATTGCCGAGCCACAGGCGACGGAAGTCTGCGTTTCGCCGGATGAGACTGAGCATGGAGGGCTGCTCAGCGGCATGTCCGGGCTTCGCTATTCCTGGACCGCTTTCCAGAATGCCGCTCCCTCAGGCGTAAGAGCTATGATTCTGCAGAGGTGTCGTCCGGTTCCTCACCGTCAGTCGCGAGACTCTCCTCCGGACGCAGCAGCGGAAAGAGAATCACGTCGCGTATGGAGTCTTGCCCCGTCATGATCATAGCCAGTCGGTCAACCCCGACTCCTAGACCTGCTGCGGGCGGCATGCCGTACTCCATCGCCCTTAGATAATCCTCATCGATCTGCATTGCTTCCTCGTCCCCCGCGTCGCGAAGCGAAACCTGCTCTTCGAAGCGCCGTCGCTGGTCCACAGGGTCGTTGAGTTCGGAAAAGGCATTGCAGATCTCCTTCCCATTACAGATCGCTTCGAACCTCTCGACTAATCCCTCCTCGGAACGATGTCGCTTGGCCAGCGGACTGAGCTCGACGGGATAGTCGGTGATAAAGGTCGGCTGTATGATGCCTGGCTCAACAAACTCTCCGAAGACTTCGTCGATAATCTTGCCGGCACCCATTTCGTTGACTACATCGATGCCTAGATCAGTTGCTGCCGAGGCGAGTTCGGACCGCGAGAGGCCGCGCAGATTTCGCCCCGTCTTTTCCTCAATCGCGTCGAAGAGAGCTATACGCTTCCACGGACGGGCAAAGGAGATCGTGTGGTCGCCAACATTGACCTCCGGCTCGCCGTGAAGCTCGATCGCGATATACTCAATCATCTCCTCTACGAGATCCATCATCCACCGGTAATCGCGGTAAGCCACGTAGAGCTCCATCATCGTGAACTCAGGGTTGTGGAACCGCGACAGTCCCTCGTTTCGGAAGTCCTTTGAGATCTCATAGACTCCGCTGTAGCCGCCAACAAGCAGACGCTTGAGATAAAGCTCGTCTGCGATGCGCAGGAAGAGCTTCATGTTCAGGGCGTTATGATGCGTTGTGAACGGCCGAGCCGACGCACCGCCGTAGATCGGTTGCAGAACGGGGGTCTCTACCTCGAGATAGCCTCTCTCATCCAGAAACGAGCGCATAGCCGAAATCATGCGAGACCGCTTGATGAAGACGTCGCGCACTTCCGGATTTACGATAAGGTCGACGTAACGCTGGCGGTAGCGGAATTCCTTATCGGTGACTTCGTTGTAGACTTTCCCTTCCTGCTCTTTCACTACCGGGAGGGGCCGCAGCGCCTTTGCAAGAACGCCGAGCTTCTCCACGTGGATGCTGACCTCTCCCATCCGCGTTCTGAAGAGAAAGCCCTCTACTCCAACAAGGTCTCCGATGTCGAGTAGCTTCTTGAAGACCGTGTTGTAGAATCCGTCCGGGAGGTCATCCCGGCGGATATAGGCCTGAATGCGGCCGCTGGAATCCTGCAGGTGGAAGAAAGCGGCCTTTCCCATGACGCGCTTGGACATGATGCGCCCCGCTATAGACGCCTTGAGAGGCTCTTTCGCCGAACCGGATTCGTCCGGCTGATTCTGCTCGTCGTCGAAGCGGTCGAGAAGGTCTGCGGCTGACGCCGTTACATCCCACGTGTACGGGAAGGGGTTGATGCCCTCAGACTGGAGTTGTTCGAGCGCCTCGCGTCGTACGACTTCCTGTTCGCTTAGCTCTCGATGCATCTCGACTTTATTAATGAGAAGATTCCTGATTAATGAGAAGATCCCTGCGGCTGCAGCAGCAACCAAATTACTGCGGGGACATCACCGCCGTCAGATCGCCGCGCGGAAAACATGGGCCCCGCGCTACCAAGTTAGGCAGATGGCAGTTAATGCGGCTCGCGTATTTAAGGCTATTGAGCCGCGAATTCCGGAAGCGGCCGTATCGTCATCGTTACGTCTTCGGCAGGCCGATCAGTGAGCGCGGGGCTCGTCTGCTCCCCAAGTTTACGCGGCGTTTCGGTGGCGGCAATCGCGTCTAGCACGTCAAATCCCTCTACCAGCTCGCCAAATACGGTGTACTGTCCATCGAGAAACGGCGTACCTCCGCTTTCCGTGTAGGCCTTTGCGGCTTCAGGAGTAACCGAGAACGCCGGGTCCCTCTCCTGGAGCTGCGTGACCATCTGACCCAGCTCTTCTGTGGTGAGTGGCGTCCCATGGACGATGTAGAACTGGCTGCCGCTCGATCGGCGCTGCGGGTTCACCTGATCTCCCTGCCTCGCGGCCGCGAGCGCTCCTTTCTTGTGGAAGAGGTCGGGGTTGAACTCAGCTTCGACGGTGTACCCGGGGCCCCCCTGGCCGTCGTTGTATGGATCATCGTCTTTGGAATTTCCGTCACCACCCTGGATCATGAAGCCGTCAATGACCCGATGGAACGTGGTGCCGTCGTAATAACCTTCTTCCACCAGCTTGCGGAAGTTGTCGCGGTGAAGTGGCGTCTCGTCGTACAGACGAATGACCATGTCCCCGTATCGGGTAGAAATCTGGTAGAAGTTCGCCGCTTCGTCGTTCGTCATCTGGCTGTCGGTCATAATGTTGGTCGTATCGGTAGGCACGGTTGTAGTATCCGGGGTCATCGTGGCTTCCATCTCCATCAGGGAGTCCGTTTCGCTCATCGCCGGATCCTGCGACTCATCGCCCGACGTCGAACCGGTCTTACCGCATCCGACAACTAAGGTCGCCAAGATTGCGACGGAAAGAGTAGCAGTCCTGGTAGTTCTGAATGCACGGTACATCATTGTCCTCTCCTGTGGTGGTAAATTCGGTGGAAGGGCCGGGTTGCGCCCAAGCGAAGGCCGGCCGCGACGCATCGACTAGATGGCGCCACCACCACATTCGTGATTTCGCAAGTGGGGGTGAACGATCCATTCGCTGGCATTCGAACGAATCTAGGCTTCAAAGATAACCCCACAGGATCTGCGATCAGGGCTGCGACCCTGTTTCCACAAACTGTTCAAAGTACCTTGTGATGCCAATTCGAAGCAGCTTCTCCTGCTGCTCGACCGAAAGCTCCGGCAGTTTGATGCGCCGCTCCCAAATCCATGAACCATCAGAGTCCATTCCCACACGCTCGTAGTGTCCGAGCGTCTCGAAGGCCAGGAAGCTGCCCTCCATGATCAGGTCTTGCTTCTCTTCTTTCTCCAGCTTCGGAGAGAAGCCAAGACCTCTCGAATGAATACCGATCAGGAATAGAACGGACTCGATCGAATTGTCCTTGCCGAACCGTTCCTGAAGCCAGCTGTCCACCACGCTCCACTCAGCGGACAGTTTCTCTTCCGGGTATTCAAGAAGGTGTTCAAGTTCAGACATCCGACGTGCTCATCCACTCTTCAGCTTCCAGAAGCATCCGTTGGTAATGGCGGCGTAGTACGCGCACGACGATATTGCACATCTGCCGGGCCGGAGAGTTTCTGGGCTGACCGTGACCAATCGCTTTGAGCAGCCCTATTTCACGATCGGTAATCTGTAGCATCTCCGACAACGCGAACCACCACTGCGGCAGGGCACGGTGTCCGGATGCTTTCCCTGCTGCCTGACGCTTTCCAGGATCCGACTCGATTGAAGCACCCTCGCACTCCCGACAGGCCTCCAGGACGTAGGTCAACTCGGAGATCAAATCCGCAAGAATCTCTTCCTGACCCAGAGAAATTGCTGCGTCCTTCAGGTTCGTCTCTGCCTCCATCACCTTGACAAGGCTGTCCCCTGCCGTACGAGCGGCGATCTTATAGGACGTAGCGTTGCGGGACGATTCAGTACAAAGATCAGATATGGCTTCGACGACCTGCTGCCTTCCGGGCCGCAATTCGTCAGCCGCAGCTGATATTGGCGATCGAGCAGAAACCCAGCCGGGTTTGCCGGTCGAACCCTTTCCTGATGTAGATAGAAACTCGATCGTCTTCGAACGAGCCATAAAAGCGCACCGCGCTGTGTCACAACTGTGAACGGCCGCGCAAAACAACAACGCAACCCCCATGTTCCGCAGCCGACCGGCTGGCGTACGAAGACGTGTTGAATCCGGAGCTAAAAACTACCCTGAAGGCCTTCAGAAGGCGATTTCAGTGTCAGCTTGAAGGCTCCTAGGACATCGGTCACGAAGGCGAAGATTCGATGATTTCATGGACTAGATCGAGCAACGACTCCGCGGCCTCCAGCGAAATCCGGCCTTGTTGAACGGCTCCATGTGTGGTCTCGGCAACTAGGTTGGCGATCAAGGAGAGAAACTCCCTGTGTCGGGCCTTGACGAACTCGAGATGATTGCGCACCGTAGTGATGTCACCACGACTCACCGGCCCGGTCAGTGCCTCGAGCGGCGCCTCGAAAGAGATGTTCTGGACCGCTGATCGAACGAGCGGACCCAGCAAGGTCTCGAACTCTGAAGGGGTAACTCCTTCACGCTCCAGCAGCTCAGTCGCAACCGACACCAGTGTCACGACATAATTGGATGCGATTGACGCCGCGAGGTGAATAGCGAGCTTTGTGTCTGCGTCTACCACGCCGGGCACGGCTCCCATCGAAGTGGCCAGTTGCTTGCAGACGGCGACCGCTGGTTCGTCCCCTTCAATATTGAGCCGCGCGCCACGAAACACGCGCGGTTCCGAGTCGGCATGGAGCGATACCATTGGGTGAAAGCTGGCAGCGTCGGCGCCCCTCTCCTGCAGCGCGATCAATGCGGCTGCGGGTTGAGCACCGGACAAATGGCACACGACGCTGTGCGACCAGTCCTCATGAGTAGCGGCCACTTCTTCAGCCACATGCATGATGGCGTCGTCAGGCACGGCGATAATCACGAGAGCCGGGAGCCTGAATCTCTCAATACGGTCTCCGGCCATTGCCACGCCGAGTTCCTTCGCCAGTTCAGCGGCGCGATCGGCCCTGCGACTCATGATTCCCGTGAGCGCCAGGCCCGCATGAGAGAGCGCCCGCGCGATGGCCGATCCGGCAGCACCTGCGCCAACCAGATAGATTCTCCTCAGTATATCGTCGGAATCAGCCACTCCTGCTTCAATCCGAACTTGCAACAGCATCAGTCATTTCGCTATGACCGCTGTGATCCCTCCCGGCCGCTCCCCGGGGAGTCGCGCGTCGAGAACCTCAATCCGGCGCGCCCCTCGCTTGCTCCCCGCGATAAGAGCGGCCATCAAAGCTCCGCCTCCACGTAGCTTCACGGCCTGGCTCCGTATCAGTCCGAAAAGGCGAGACTCGTCGAGCGCAGTCATGTACTTCGCTAACAGGGACACCGACTCATCGCTGCCCCCCTCGAGATCGACGGCGGCGACGATCAATGTTCTTTGGCTGTAAACAACCTCCGCCAAGGCTGCACCCAGTTCACGACAAAACTCTGGTGTCTCTTCTCCCATCACAACCGGAACGATACGGAACGAGCCGACCGTTTCCTCAAGGAAGGGTAGTTGCGCTCGAATCCCATCGGCGACATCATGGCCCTCGTCGCTCACGTATATATCGTCGTCTTCATCACAGAGTTCGTTGCGCAGATGATCGTCGATGGCCAGCGCACCATTCGTACCTGCGTAGGTGTCCGCGCTCCAGATGTTGATCCGACCTGCTGCACCTTCGCTACCTGCAGCAATGATGACCACGGAATCATACGACCGTCCTTCGAGATTCTTGTAGAGGGATGCCGCAAGTCTTCCGGCAGAAGTACCGGTAGCCGGAACGACAACGGCAAATATCTCCGCATCGGGAAACGCACCCTCAGCTTCCCTTAGCAATTCGGCTACCACGCTCCGCATGTTGCCATCGTGCGGTGGCTCTTTTTGTTCTTGCGCACTCGTTTCGTTCTTGATCATAACAGTGTCGATTGGTGGGACTAGTCCGTCAATAGATTATTCAAGGCAACCTTGAGAGGCGTTTGCCGGTCGAGTGCATCGATAAACCCATTGATGTCCGACCTGTACTCCGGTCGCCATTCCATTGTGGCAAGAACGGGGGTCGGTCTTGCAAGCTCTGAGACGATGTCCGGGTTGAGCGCCTCGGCAAAGCCGTCACCGTGCTGTCCGAAACCATTCAGGATGAAGCCGATCGGTGCTTCGCCCGCCGCGAGCATCATGCGGAGCGTCAGGAGGCAGTGATTCAGGGTGCCGCGGCCCGTTCGGGCAACAATCAACGAGGGGAGCCCGAAGTCCTTGAGCAAGTCAATGGTCGTCCTGTTTCGCGTCAGAGGTACCATTGCCCCGCCGCCCTCGACAACAACAAATTTCCCGGCTTCTCGAAGTGCCTTATAGGCCGTCATAACCCGCGCGAGATCGACCGGACGACCTTCCACCCGGGATGCCACATAGGGTGCAGCCGGCGTCTCATAGGACAGTGGTGTCACAAGTTGGCGGTCCTCTTCCAGACCAATTTCTCGCAGCAGTTCGACGGCGCTCTCGACCGACCCGCCGGTAGAGATCGGTGTCATCATCGTGGCGTCGACGCCCATGCGCCGAAGGATGGCCACAAGCGATACACCTACCATCGTCTTTCCGACGCCACGGTCGGTACCGATAAGGAAAAGACCTTCGCCCATGTGGGAGGATACTGTCCGCGCCGTCGGGATAAACAGTGGGAAACTAAAATTTAGCGTTGGATGAGGGCATGGGCAATCGGTCCACGATGACGCCGGGCGAGTTCACTCGAGCGTCATAATCTCCTCGAACAACGTTGTGTCAACCCGAATCTCTGCACTGGCACGGAGGTCCTCGATCAGTCGGTATTCGGAAATGTACGGCGCCGACTCCTCCGCCAGTTCCTGACGGAAGTCGTCGAACGAAGGGGTATCCGAGCGTCGGCTATCCACTCTCAGGAGAAACCACCTGTCTCTCGACAAACCTGTCACAAGAACGTCGTCCAGTGGCGCTGTCCGTGCATGTACACCCCACTCCGCAAGTCCCTCAAGGTCGCGATCATCGTACGACACGAATCCCTGATATTCCTCAGGGCGTCGAAGCCCGGCCTCTATGTCCTCCTCGGCCCGACTGGCGTCAGCCCGCGATGGGAATGGAATAACCCAGAACGTAGCACGCGTCTGCAATCGGGAAGCATAGCCGAGTCGCTCGAACGCTTCCAGAAGGAAGGCCTCATCCAGCTGAACAGTGGTATCGGCCCTCAGGTCACGTCGCAGCTGAGCCGAGAGGAACCGAATGGTCGTCCTTCGAACCTCAGTTTCAGTTCGGGCGTCATCCAATCCTCGGTGAAAGCCTTCCAAAGAGAGGGCCTCGTTTCGTAGCGCTCGTCCGACAGACGCAGCGGTCCGGTGGCGAGCCTCCTGAAACGTAAGCTCAGGCAACCACTCCAGATAGTCCGAAACAGTGAATGCGTAGGTATCGCCGCGCCAAACGAATGAAGCCAGCGCAGTATTAGGGGACAAACTTGAAGCGAGCTCCCTGGCCGCCAAAGCTCTCGTCTCTTCGTCGTAAAGGGAAACCGCTTGCGAGCCGACCGTATTCTCAAGCTCCTCGATAAGCAACTGCAGGCCCGCGACTGCTTCGCGGTTGACACGTACCTCCAGGCCCGACATGAACTCATGAACGAATCGATCGCCTTCCAGCCGCACGCGTCTTTGCCTTTCGCGCTGCCGGATTCCTTCCTTTCGGGCCAGGTACTCGGACTCCGTGATGATTGGGTTCACGACCTTGTTTTCGACCCGAATAATGTGGTAGCCGAATCGGCTCTTGACAGGGGAGGAATACTCGCCCAGATCCAGTGACCATGCGGCAGCGGCAAATGCGTCGTCTGTCTCGAAGTACGACATCGGACCAAGAAATCCGGCCGATGAATCGTATTCGGCGAGACCATACGCGACCTGAGCCTCGTCCAGAAAACTGCGACCTTCCTGGAGCCTGCTGTAAGCTTCCTGAGCGAGCTGTGGATCAAGGTAGAACAGGTGCCGGACCACAACCTTCGTCTTGAACCGCTCAAATGCGACGCGCATCTCTCTATCACTTAGCGGCTCGAGGTCCTCGAGGACTGTCTCCTCCAGAAATCGCCAACCCAGGGCCTTCTTCGTCTGCAAGACCTCGTAGCGCTTGAAACTGGAGTCTTCGTCCATCTCCCGCGCCTTCGCTTCACCCTCCAGGAGGATGTTGTCGATCATGTTGTCGAGGTGGATGTATCGATACGCCGGCGTGTCGTTCTCGCCTGTGTGAATCATCAGGTTCACGTACGAGCTTTCAAACCAGCTGCGCGTGATGTCAACGCCGTTGGCTGTGGCCAGGACGGGATCCGGGAGGTCGGTGCTTTCTTGCGATCTGCAAGCGGGAAGAAGTGCAATGACCACAAGCGTAGACGTGGTCAGTCTATACTTCGACATAAATTGGGACATAGAACGACGTGGCGTTCCGAGTAGGCTGGCGGGGTTCAATGACGCTCCGCCGCGCAAAGATCCGCTAGAAATACACGCGGAAGTCGATCATCTGGATATCGCTGAGGGCGTCGAACGGTACGTATGCATAGTCGAAGCCGAAGCGCACTTTGGAGACGCGGACCTCCAGCCCAGCGCCATAGGAGAAGTGGCTGTCTACATTGTCTTCCAGGAACAGGTCTTTGTACCCGAACCTCGCGTCGAAGGTCACCGTCCGTGTGTCGTATCTGAGCTGCGCGCCGAGGTCCGAATTCAGGTCGTTGTCATTCGACTGGTTTGCGTCGGCAAGCACAACGAACTGTACGTTGTTCATGTCAACTACAGGCAGTGCGATTCCGAACTTGAACTGCAGAGGCAGATTCCAGGAGTCCATCTTAAGCTCGGCCGGTATGTCCTCGTTGCTGCCACTGATGTTCTGAGCCACGTCGACGGCAACCTGTGAGTTCACGCCGCTCATGGTCATCTTGCCGCCGAAGTTTGTCAGCGTGGCGGCGATCTTCATGCCATTGAGATAGTTCGTCGTGAGTACGAATCCAAAGTCGACAGCCCCGGTCTGAGCACTCATATCCCGAATCGACTGCCGGATGTACTTCGCCGTACCTCCGAAGTAGAATGAAGGCGTAAGCGGCGTCGAGTACGTGACGCCGATCGCAAGGTCCGTGGCCGTGAACGTCTCACCTGTTCCATCCGGATCAAACACCGTCGTCACGTCCATCCTGCCATAATCCACCGACGCCAGGCTGAGTC
Source organism: Rhodothermia bacterium (assembly GCA_018679295.1). Taxonomy (GTDB): domain Bacteria; phylum Bacteroidota; class Rhodothermia; order Rhodothermales; family JABDKH01; genus JAHHLP01. The sequence goes on along the minus strand of JAHHLP010000374.1, from coordinate 4,694 downwards.
CAATCACACCTGAACCGGTCACAGGAACGACGACCGCGGCCGCATTATAGTCGATCCCGGCAAACCGGTTGTGGTGCGTGAAGAAGGCGCCGCCTCTGTATTCACCTCTGTGCGGAACCGATGCCGCGCCGGGATTCCAGAAGAGCGCGTCCGGACCGCTCGCCATCGCGGTATAGGCGTGCCCCAACGCACTGCCCCGTGCGCCCGTGCCGAGCGTAAGGAATGGCGCCGCGGTCGTGCCGACGCGACTCTGCGCGATCGCCGAATGGCCCACGTCCATCACAAGGAGAAGTACAAAACATGCTGCCGTCGAGCGAACGAGGCGGAACGAGCCTGTGGCGCCGCTGCCTCCACTCAAACTGTCCAGGAAGTATTTCATCATTTGACCAGGGCAAATTTGCCGACGCGTTCTCCGACCCCGTCAGCCTTCACATGATAGACGTATACACCGTACGCTGCATCCTGCTCGTCGCGCGTTCTAAGGTTCCAGAACTCCGACCCGTCGCTTCCGACGCCATCGTGCTCGATGGTCTGAATCAACTCGCCTCGCAGATTGAAGATGTTGATCGTGCACTTCTGCGGAAGATTGATAAACTGGATGCGGCGTTCTCCTCGGCCCGCGATCTGCGATCGCGGCTCGAATTGAGACGCCCCGACGTAGGGGTTAGGTACGACAGAGATCCTGTCCAATTCGCCCTTCGCCTTGTCCGCGTCAATGGATGCCTTCGACAGGGTGAATTGGAAGAAGTCGTTATTGTCGAACTCTCGCTCGACAGAGACCCGCAACTTGTTGCCAGCGGACGGCGGTATCGATTCCGTAACTCCCTCGGGAAGCTGGAAGGTCACCCGGTGGCGGAATTTTCTGAAGACGCCGTCACGCTCGTAGACTATGAGCACGTCGCCCGCATCGAATTCGTCATTCTGGTTGACGTCCTCGATGAACAGGTCGGCCGGCGTGTTCTGGCTAACATTGACAGCGAAGACCGGAATCTCAGCGCGCAAGAACGAGCCGAACCTAACAGGTCGGTACGTTGAGTCCACCGGGTCAACCCATCGAAGCTCAAAATCGTCCACCGACGGCGCAAACAGTGCGCTGCCCGTCGCATCACCGAGGGCCACAGAGGCTAGCCAGTTTGTGCTGTACTCATCGAGTATGGACGGGTCCAGAGAGAAAGTCTCCTGGGCGGTGCCTTCATTTCCGACATAGCCTAGATTCGGCGTGTCGTATTCGATGAAGCTGGCGACAGATCCCTCAACATTCCGAACCACTTCATCGTTGAGGATATCCACGACGAAGCCGTCGACCATCGGGGTCGTGTCGACCAACGGCGATCTGGGTACAACCTGCGTATTGGACGTCACGTTGAATATGTCAAAGGCGACGGTGTTGTAGAGCTCCGTGCCTTCAAGCGGCTCGCTGTGGAACGTGACCTTGTAGACGGTGTCCGGTTTGACCAACTCGTCAACGAGGATTCGAACCGCAATCTCACCGGTTCCAATGCCTCCGGTGACCTGCGTCAGGTCTTCGTTCGCTTGTCCGCCGACAAAACCGGCGGGAAGTGATCTCGGTACGACAACAGCCGCGTTCTGAGAGACGCCTAGTACGTTGCCCGCGAGATCGGTACTTACGTTGAAGACGTTCTCCTGTGGATCGATCTCCACCTTGGCGTTAACACTATCGATCACGCCGCGGTCGTACGCTACGAGGGCGTAATAGTACGGAATACCGTTGGTGACATCTTCATCGATGTACGAGAATGCGAGGCCGGTGTCATCACCCAAATCGTAGCTCGCAGCACCCTCGAACACAGATATGGGACCCTGAATACCATTGACGAGGTCCCACTGCGCGAGGGGCTTGAAGAAGGTCGGGATTCCGTCTACGTCCGTTATGCTCCGCGCGTCCGAGATGAGAGGATCGGTTCCTTTGTAGAGGCGGAAACCTTCAAAGTCCTGCTCCTGCGTGAATCGGTCAAAGCTCGCCACCGATACCGTGTCCCACGTCAGAACGACCCTACCGTCGCCGGGTACCGCTGTCAGCGTAGGTGTGAAGGGCGGCTGAGCAAATGAATAATCCGCGTCGTAAATCGACTGTACCGTTCGGCGGTTCTTAAAGAAGTCGGCTTCATCCGCGCCGAAAATCCACGCCGTCGAAAAGAACGTAGTGGTGTTTGGCTCCAGCCCCACGGGTCCGGAGGTGAAGAGGATGAACGGCTCCGCTCGATCTCCTTCCTGGCCCTCCTTGAGCCCGCCCGAGATATTGATGTTCGGCTCTGCAACGTTCTTTATCCGATCGAACAGCCAAGTGTCAGTTCGGAGGTTGTCGGCATTTTCGTAGAAGGGCCGATCGTTTAGATCGAAACCTGTCAGACCGATCTGATCCGATTCATCGATATCGGTTTCGTCGAAGTTCGGTTCGCCAGGATCCGGAATCCCGTTTCCTTCCCCGGTATCCGGACCCGGATAGCCGAGATCGAGCGGGCCGAGCCCGTCCAGTCCGACGTCGTTGTTAACGAATTCGGTGTTCGGATCCCACATACCGTCCTCGTTCTGGTCGTCGAACGTGCGCCAGTCGAGGTTCTCGTCGCCCGTCCACCAGTATCCGGCTTCGTAGGCATCTCTTTCTTCCAGAGGGCCGTTGAACGCCTCAAAGGCCACCAGGTCATAGTTGGCCTCAACGAACGCCCGGATGTCATCCTGCCCTTCGATCAAGACGCCGGGGCCGCCGAACCGAAGCTCGTCGATGATGCCGTCGCCGTCGTCGTCGCGGCCGTCGTCATCCCGGGCCGGACTCTCGAGAAAGGCGAAGCCGGTGTACCCTAGGTCATACTGGCCGCCCGTCGCGTTGGTGCCGACGCCATCAATATCCCATCCAAACACCACGTCAAGCTGGGCATCGAATCTTGAGAGTTCGTCTCCTTCCTCCCAACCCAGGCCGTAGTCCATCAGCTGCGAGAACCAGAGCCCGACCTCGTCGGGACTGTCTTCCGGCAACGAGGGGTTGGGCGCATAAAGTGTCTCCCCGACGTTCGTGATGCGATACAGCAAAAACATCACATCTTCGGCCAGGACGTTGGCCCACTGAAAGATTCTGACTGCCGTCTGGAGGCCGAGGCCGCCCATCGTCGAGTCGCTGGGACTCGGATAGAATACGCCGAAGTTGCTTAGGGGCCGGTCAGTGTCGGGATCGACCGAGTACTCCATGTCGGAATGGTCGTCGATGACGTAGTAGCTCTCGAGGTCAGCGTTGAAAACGCCCTTGCCAAAGAAGCCATTCCAAGAGCCGGGCCAGCCCGGATCATCCGGATTGCCCCGGCGATCGGGCCAGTCCACCGGCCACGAACTCGCATCATCGCTTAACGCAGGCACCGGCTCGAGGTCGCCCAGCGCATTGCGTCGCGCGGTGTTGTGGAAGCCGGGCAATGGCAGCCATCCCCAGCGTTCGCCGGATGGGCCCGTCGTCGTGCCCGCCTCGCGGTACGTGAGTATCACCGGATTGACGAGCGTGTCTGGCTTACCCTCATAGAAAGGCCACTTGGCGCGCTCACCGACTACTCGGCCTGCCACCATCACACCGATGCCGTCCAGGTGTCGGTCGCCGATTCCGCGGGGCCAGATCCCCCAGGGGAGATCATTCCATCGCGACGCTTCTCCGTGGTTTCTGAAATTGGTCTGGATCAGATTACCATCAAGGATGCCGCGAGCAATCATGTCTTCGTCGCCGCGAATATCGCGCGGGATGACGCTCTGTGCCGAGGCCTCAAGGCCGAACGACAGTAGCAAGCCAACTAGGGCGAGAATTCGGATGGGCATGTTCAACCTGCTTACTCCACAGATCTGATTAGAATCGATAACTGACGCCGAGACTCACCTTTCGGGGCGCCCCAAACCAGTCCTGCTGATAGTAGAACTCGTCCAGGCTGTTGACGCCGCCGACGATGGATTGGTTGGTTTCCTCAGCGATATCCCGAAAGCGCTCCTTCTCGACGGACTCATCGGCGAGCCCGGTGTCGGAATACACGGCAAACTGAGGCCGCGTATCCAAAAGGTTCTGCACCTGCACGAAGAGCTGGACGTCCTGCTTGATGAACTTCGGTCTGAAGTACACGCGCAGATCCGAGAATACCTGCCAGGGACGATTGGCATTATTCGGCTCGCTCGACTGAATGAAGTTCCTCACCGTCGTATACGGCTCACCGCTTCGAAGTCGACCCACCAGGGTCGCCGTAAATCCGTCGTAAGGCTCGATTGTAAACGTGCCGTTAAGAACGTGCCGGCGGTCCCAATTCAGACGAACCAACTGCACGATACGCTCGAGCCCCGCCTGCTGCCGGCCGAACGCCTCGCCGGGATCCGATGCGGTTCCGTCTGCGAACTGAAGCGTGTAGTCGAGGGTCCACGAAATCGGTCCGGACGGGCGCTGGAATAGGGAGAACGTAAGCCCCCGAATGGTACCGTAGTCCCGGTTGATCCACCGAACCGCAAAGTCACCGTTGGGCGTCCGCAGTATCTCCTGGCCGGTCAGATTACGAACGTCTTTGGTGAAGAGTGTAAGCTCCAGGCCAAGCGCCTCGGTCAAACCCTGTTGAAGGCCGATCTCGAATGCCAAGGTTCGCTCTGGCTTCAGGTTCGGATTGCCGAACTGCGTAGAGCTTGAAAGCGTGTTAACCTCGTACTCGGGATTTGTATAGAGC
>JAHHLP010000367.1 GCA_018679295.1 Rhodothermia bacterium | reverse complement strand
GTTCGGACCCGGCTTTTCGTCTTACATATCGGAATCGTCACCCTTGCACTCGGGTGCACTTCGGACCGGGAAATCGCCCGGTTCGACCTGGTCGTACGCGGCGGTAACGTGATCGACGTTGCGAGCGGCGCGACGCTCCGCGACCATGACATCTGGATCGTCGACGACCGGATCGACTCGATCACGCCAGGCGGAGAGAAAAGGGTGCCGCCGGGAACCAAGACGATCGATGTCCGAGGCCACTATGTGGTGCCGGGGCTGGTCGACGCTCACGTTCACCTCGATCACGTCGGCGAACTCGAGCTCTATACGGCCTTAGGTGTGACGACCGTCTTCAACATGCGAGGTCTGCCACGCCATCTCGAATGGCGCGACGCTATTGAGCGCGGTGAACTCGACGGACCGACGATCTACACGGCCGGCGACTACATGGACGGATACCCGCCGTACATGCAGCCGCTGATGAGCTTTGACAACCCGGAGGAGGCGGCGATATCGGTCCGCGAACAGCGAGATGCCGGCTACGACATGGTCAAGGTGTACACACGCCTCACACTCGAGCAGCTCGAGGCGATCACCGCGACTGCCGATGAGGTGGGCCTACCAGTGGTCGGCCACGGCTCGGGCAACTACTCGCTCGAGGAGTTGGTTGCCGCCGGACAGCTCAACGTAGCCCACAGCCAGGACTTGTTGCGCTGGTACGTTGACGAGAATTATGACCCGGCACAGCTCGCCCAGATCGTTGCGACTCTGGGTGCATCGTCGACCACCGTGACAGCCAATCTGTCATGGACCGCCGGGCTCATCCGCCAGGCCGAGGACCTCGAAGGACTGGTCGCGGAACCGGTGGCTCGGTCGCTGCCGCCCGCAATCCTGCAGCCGTTCAGGCGCGCGAACAATCGTTACGTCAGGCGCGGAATCGACTGGCTGCCGGACGTCAAGGCCCGTCTCGAGGTTCAGAATGGACTTATCCGCGACCTCCACGCGGCCGGCGTGCCGCTGCTCGCAGGATCGGACGCCTCGACCTCCGGCGTCCTTCCCGGGACATCGCTGATCCTTGAGATCGAATTGCTGGTCGATGCCGGCCTGAGCCCTCTCGACGCCCTCCGTGCGGCGACGCTTGCACCTGGCCGGTTTGTTGACGCCTACGTTGATCCGGACGCTCGCTTCGGCAAGATCGCCGAAGGTTACCGCGCCGATCTGTTAGTCCTCGCGGCGGACCCACTCGAGGATGTCTCGCGACTCGGTGACGCTGTCGGCGTTATCGTTCGGGGCCGGTGGCTTGATCGTGAAAACCTCGACGCTCGGCTTGCCGCCCTCGAGCAGATGAGTCGCGACCTTACGCCGCGAGTCATCGAGATCGAAGACGGCATCAAGTCGGGTGATCTGGTCACCGCAAGGCGCGCCTTCGATGACGCGCGAGCGCTTGAGCCGGGCGCGATCCTCTTCAGCCAGTACGTGCCGTTCTTCATCGGCTACGGCTACCTGTATGGAGAGGAAGGCTACAGTACCGACCCGGAGAGCCTCGAGGCTGCACTCACCCTGTACAAGATGTACGTCGAGACCTACCCGTCGTTTCACAGCGCCCACTACATGCTGGCCCTGGCGCACGAGGCCAACGGCGACATCGAGGGCGCGATCGAAAGCCTTGAGGCCTCGCTCGCGATCCACCCTTACTCGCCCGACGCGCGGCAAAAACTGGGCGAGCTCACGAGCACCACCGGAGAATGACCGCCAAGGAGAACCCCTTCAGCAGCCCCGGAGATCGCTGCCCGTTGCCGCCGATTCTCATTGACGATTCTTGCGTGTAGCTTCTGTGCAGATAAGCCGAGAAAAATACAGATTCGGAACGATAAATTAAGAACATGAACGTCAGTGGCATAGACTAGAACCTGACTTATACCAGTGCATATAGACGAATCCAGAACTCGGTCGACAAACGTAACTGAATACTGAAAATCCGCGTGTCGTCAGTTCAACCGAGCCGCGCAGCGGCGACAGACGCACAAAGTGCGAGCTGCCGAAGGCAGCGTTCCATGGACTCGCATCGGCTCAGGCCGATCCTCGTCCTTCGGGCGGCTTCGCCGTCTTAGTTCGCGTTGCGAACTGATCTGCCCCTGGCCACCACAAAAATTGGGGACTGTCCCTCCGGGACTGTCCCCATTTTTGTATGGTCAGAAGCTGAGAACTGCGTTCGATGGACTCGCTGTGCCTGCCGGCATCGTTCGGATTATTTTTTGAGCTTGAGAAAATAGTCCAAAATTTCCGGAACGTTTCCGTTGCCCATGCCGGCATCCATGGCAGCCTGGAGGTTGGATGAGGTTCCCTCAGCTATTTCAGCGCGGGTGCCAAGGTCTTCGACCATCTTGACGAAGTAGCCCAGGTCCTTGTTAGCGTTGGCGATGGAAAAGCCCAAGTCGCTTACGCCGTCCACGGCGTAGTTCTTGCAGAACTGCATGAAGGGCGAGCTGGACGGGCCCGTAGACATGATGTCGAAGAGCTGCTGGCGATCGACGCCAGCGAGGTCGGCCACGGCAAATGCCTGGGACATGGCGCAGACGGTCGTCATGCCTACAAAATTGTTGATCAGCTTGGTCG
>JAHHLP010000380.1 GCA_018679295.1 Rhodothermia bacterium | reverse complement strand
ATTTCCGTACGACCGATGTGACCGGCGACATTGAGCTTCCGGAGGGGGTTGAGATGGTGATGCCGGGCGACAACACGCAGTTTGTGGTGAAGCTGATCGTTCCGGTGGCGATGGAGCAGGGGCTCCGGTTCGCCATCCGGGAAGGCGGCCGCACCGTCGGCGCCGGCGTCGTCTCGAAAATCCTCGACTAAGACTCTTGTTTGCTGCGGCCCGCGAGTCGCAGAGGCATGGGTAAACGGGCGTAGCTCAATTGGCAGAGCAGCGGTCTCCAAAACCGCAGGCTGCAGGTTCGAGTCCTGCCGCCCGTGCAATTTGCGCCCGCCCCAAGGATCAATGGGAAGCCGGGAGAGTTTGGTGGAGCCCGCCAAGCGGAGATGCCGCCTCATACGCGGCACTTAACTAACTATCGGAACTGTCTGATGAACGCCAAGGCTTACATGGAGGAGGTTGTCAAGGAGATGCGGAAGGTGAGCTGGCCTTCTCGTCGAGAGCTGATCAACAACACCATGGTGACCCTCGCCGCCACGCTGGCTATCTCGCTGTTTATCTATGCCGCGGATTGGGTCATCAACCAGATACTCGAATTCATCTACCAGTAGCAGCCCGACGCGCGTTGCCACCATGAGCAAGTCCAAGACCAAGGAAATCCAAAAGTGGTACGTACTGCGGACCTTTTCCGGACACGAAAAGAAGGTCAAACAGTACCTCGAAAGCGAAGCGGATCGTCTCGGCGTTATCGACAAGATCGGGGAAATCATGATCCCCACTGAGACTGTCTTCGAGATGCGGCAGGGAAAGAAGCGTACGCGCGAGAAAACATTCTTTCCGGGCTATCTGCTCATTAATGCTGTACTCGACAAGGAACTCCAGCACGTAATTTCCAACGTGCCTTCGGTCGTGGGTTTCCTCACGACAGGTGATGTCCCAACTCCGCTTCGGCCGGATGAGGTCAACCGGATTCTTGGCAAGATTGACGAGGCGAGAGAACTCGGAGAGCAGCCGGAGATTCCGTTCAGCGAAGGCGATGCGATCAAGGTGGTTGACGGGCCTTTCAACAACTTCACGGGATTCGTTGAGGAAGTGTATCCCGATAAGATGAAGGTGAAGGTCATGGTCTCCATTTTCGGCCGGAAAACGCCGCTGGAACTCGACTACCTGCAAGTCGAACACGAAGAGTAGAAGTCAATTCGGTGCCGTCCGCCCGCGCTACCGAATCTGAAATTTCGGCGTAGGCCGCTGTGGCCGGAACTTTGCGTCGTACCTTGGCTTCACAATAGGCTGCTGTTAGGCGGTCATATTCAGGCATCAAAGACAGCGGGAGTCGGGTCCGTCCGACGTTTGCACCGCGCACCATATGGCAAAAAAGATTGACGGATACATCAAGCTCCAGATCAAGGCCGGTCAGGCGAATCCCGCGCCTCCTATCGGCCCGGCGCTTGGTCAGCATGGAGTGAATATTATGGAGTTCTGCAAGCAGTTCAACGCTGCCACGCAGGACCGGATGGGCTTGGTTCTACCCGTAGTTATTACGGTTTTCGCCGACAAGTCCTTCACATTCATAGTCAAAAGCCCTCCGGCGTCCGTGCTCCTGAAGAAGGCGGCGAAGATCGAGTCCGGAGCGGCAGACCCGCTGCGCGAGAAGGTCGCTACCGTCACCTGGCAGCAGTGCCGCGATATAGCGGAACAGAAGATGGAAGACTTGAACGCGTGGGACCTCGATCAAGGGGCCCGCATGATAGCGGGAACCGCAAGGTCGATGGGTATTGTGGTGGAAGGCGCCCCTGAGCCGGCTTGACGCGTCCGCCTCGGGCGCACCACCGGAATAAGGGCGCGAGACTATCGTTCTAATCCTGCGGGAGCCGACCCGTTTCGGCGATTGCACCGCACAGACAGCATCTAAATGGGAAAGAAAGGAAAGCGTTACCGTAACGCGGTCGATACCATCGCCAACGTGCAGGGACCGATCGGCATCGCCGTCGCGTCAACGCTGGTTAAGGAGACCTCCTCGACTAAGTTCGACGAGTCCGTCGACATGGATGTCCGGCTTGGAGTAGACCCGCGACATGCCGAACAGCAGGTTCGTGGTACTGTCACGCTGCCCCACGGTACGGGTAAGACCACACGTGTGCTGGTCCTCGCAAACGAGGGAAAGCAGGCCGAAGCCAGAGAAGCCGGTGCAGACTTTGTAGGTCTGAGTGACTTCATCGAGAAGATTCAAAAGGACGGATGGCTCGAATTCGACGTGCTCATAGCGACTCCGGACGTGATGGGGCAGGTCGGAAAGCTGGGTCGTTTCCTGGGACCTCGTGGCTTGATGCCCAATCCGAAGAGCGGAACGGTTACCATGGACGTGGCCGATGCCGTCGCGGAGGTCAAGGCGGGTAAGATCGATTTCCGCGTCGATAAGTTTGGCAATCTACACACGTCAATAGGCAAGGCGTCTTTTTCGTCCGGCCAAATCGCCGACAATGCGACCGCTTTCCTGAAAGAAGTGTTGCGCCTTCGGCCTTCGGCAGCGAAAGGCATTTACTTGAGATCCGTGACCATGTCCACAACGATGGGACCGGGAATCGAGATCGATCGAAATGATGTGCTCAACGTTCTGCGATAGGCAGACGGCGACAAGACTTCAGGAGATT
>JAHHLP010000283.1 GCA_018679295.1 Rhodothermia bacterium | reverse complement strand
CCAGAGGCAAGTACAGCCGTTTGAACTCGTTGTCAACTATGTATGATGCGACCGCTTGATGTACCTCCCGGCTCAGGAAGAACAGGACGATCGTCGATACAGGCAGGAAACGCTTGGGCGTGACGGGCCGACTTCTCGCCGTGGCTCTTTTCGTGATGTTTGCATCGATGCCCCCAATCGCAACGTCTCAGATTGTGATAGAGAGCTCGGAACTCGTGACATTTACGGCGGGTGGATACTCCTCGTCCGTATGGGCGGTTGACACACCGAGCTTTCCGGAATGTACAGTCCCCGCGACGAAGGCTGGTGATTTGGGCAGGCTGGAGGTGGCGGCCGAACTGAGGTTGCGCCAGGCTCGACAGTCTTCGACTCCGTAGGCAATCTTCTCGTTTCGCTTTGTGTGGCAGCCAGTTGCTGATTTAGCACGACCCCGGCGAACATCCCAGATGTCGGCGCGGTCCGCGGTTTCCTGCTAGTAACATGAGGGCCGGCTTCCGCAGAATTAGTCGGAACTGACTAACCAGCGGAGGGGAAGTGATGATCTCTCCCGGGATCATACGAGTCGCAGTGCTGATTACGATGATGTGGGCGGCATCGTCAACCATCGTCCCGAGTGCGTCGGTCGCTCAAGGGGAGGGAGCTACTTTCGACATGGTGGATCCGCCCGTCGACCCGCAGATTTCGCCTATCGTCAAGAAGGTTCTCGTCGTGTTCGTGCGATTCAAGAGCGATAGCCTCCGTCGCGAAGGCTGTACAGAGGCGGCGCGAGCGTGGCGCGATCCCGACAGTCTGCCGCCGTTCGCCGAGTTCATTTTCGCGCACAACTCTATCCCTCCGTTCGACACGCGCTCTCTAACCGACTATTTCTTCCGGCAGTCTCGGGGCCAGCTCCTGCTTTTTGGGGAGTCGCATCCTGACGTAGTCGTAACGGCGTTTGACGATCGACACTACGCGAGCTCGACCGGGCAAATCCTGCTCGGGGCGCTAGCCAAGGAGATGCTGATCGGCGTCGACGAAGACCCCCGAACGGATCTGTCGGAGTTTGACGTGAACGACGACGGTTACCTGGACTACGTTATCGGAGTGTTGCGCAGTGGTTGTGGGTTGAGTTTTTCGTCGGGTGCGTCGGGGATTGCAATCCTCGGGTATCAGTCGCCGGCGCCAGAATTCGGCAACGATCCTGACAATCTGAAGGAGGCAAAATTCCACATGGGTGCCTGGGTCCTGTATGACAACGCGGGCAACATCTTCCCACATCTCGACCTCTTTCGCCTGATCGCTCACGAGATGGGTCACCCGTTCGTAAGTGGCGTTCACCTGTCGCCCATCGCCCATCCCTTCGGAACTCCGGCGAACGATCCGGGCAGCCTGGCATATTTCCTGATGCTCGGTAGAGGAGACTGCGCGGGGAGTCTGACCATGTCCGCGATGGAGCGCGATCTGAGGCATCTCGGCTGGATTGAGTGCCAAAAGCTGACTCGTGACACGACGGTCGTCGTGAGGGATGTCTATTCGGCGGACTCGTCTAACTGCTTTCGAGCCGGCGTGCTGGGTCCGGATGGAAAACACGCGAACCTCTACCTGTCTAACAGGCAGCGAATTGGGAACTTCGATCGTTTGCGGACCGAGTCGTGCTACGGTGTCAGGTCCGATCACGGGCTGATGACAACTGGACTTCTCGCAACGATGGTTGATAGAAAATTTCAGGTGTCCGTCCTGGCGGCAGACAACTCGATTGAACTCGGTCTGCTTGCCTCAGGATACGAAGGCGACATGTTCAGGCCACCGAATGCCACGCAACTGACACCCTGGACGACTCCTAATATTCATGGCCTCTCCAGGTACCCTTCGGGGTACGCTCTCCGCCCGGCAGACTTCGTGGCTATTGACAGCGTCCGCTATAGTCATGATGATCCGACAGTGATGGAATTCGACTATCGAACCGACTTTCGACAGTCGCCCACCATCAGACGTGATTCCCGCATTGGCATTGAAAGCGGAAGCTTGGTCTTGCAGGGGTTGGTTCGAGTGACCAATCAATCTGAACTTTCTTTCGCAGCCTCATCATCTATTCATGGGGCAGTGGTCGTCGAAGGTGGAAGCTCGGTGCATGTCCTTGGCGAGGTTGATGTGGTGATGGATACTCTGCATCTCAAGCAGGGCGCGTCCCTCCAAATCGACGGCGGCCTCACGATCACGACGTTGTTCAAGAATGAGGGCGGCAGAATCGATGTCGGGGAAGGCGGGCACCTCATCAATCTGGGTATCGAGACTATACCCAATCTCGAGGGATGCAGTTCAGAAGCCTGCGCCTTCACGCTGGAAGCTTTCCCGAACCCCTTCGACGGAGCAGTCAGTCTGGAGGTGACGATCGGCGTTCCAACCCGGCTTGACATAGAGGTGTTCGATGCCATAGGCCGCAGTGTGGCAC
>JAHHLP010000034.1 GCA_018679295.1 Rhodothermia bacterium | reverse complement strand
GGGTACTTCAATCTGGGAGTTGTCGTGCAGACGGTAGGTGACTTCATTTGGGATCGCGATCCGCTGGGCGGTCAAAACGGGTTCAGCATTGCAACCTCTCGTTTGAAGGTTGACGGCGGCCTTGACTTCGGGTTGGACTACCTCTTTCAGACTGACTTTGCCAGGAGTCCCTCACTGATAGACGCCCGTCTTTCGTACCGAATCTCGCCTGACCTCAAGCTCGACGCCGGTCTGTTCAAAGCCCCGTTCAGCGCCGAACAACTGATCGCCGCGCCGTCGATCGATTTTGTTAACCGATCGCAGGTGGTCAACATACTTAGTCCCGGAAGACAGGTCGGGGTCTCGCTCAGCGGCCGGGCATCGGAAGGCACGTTCACGTACAGCGCCGGGGTGTTCAACGGTAACGGTCGGTCGCTTTCCGGAAATGACAACGACAAGCTGATGTATGCCGGACGAGTGGTCGCGAGGCCAGGCGTGGAAAATGGAAGTTTCGAAATCGGCGTCAACGTCGCGTTCTCGGAAGATGACGCCGGAGCGTTTGCTGGCGAGCGTCTGCTATTCGGCGGCGACGTGCGGCGTGAGTGGGTACGCTGGATGGTGAGCGGCGAGCTCATCTACGCGGACTTGAATCCTGTCGTCGGCGAGGACCGTCAGCCATTCGGCTATCAGGCCACCGTCGGCTACATGTTCGACCCCGGCCGGCATCAGGTCCTCGCTCGCTGGGATTCCTTCGATTTCGACAATGGCTTTGATTCGCAGTTCATCGTCCTCGGATACAACTTCTGGCCTTCGCGCGCCTTCGAGTTTCAGGCCAACTACCTGATCCCCGTCCACGACGGGTCGGAGGCAAGCGACCAGCAGCTGCTTCTGAATTTTCAGGTGGCCTTCTAGCGAATAGAAGATCGGAGAATGCGAAAGGCGGCCTTCATAGCAATACTCGTATGGACGAGCACGGCCACAGTGCATTGGTCCACGGCTCAGACCATCACACGCGGCGTCGAGATGGAGGTCGTGTATACGGGTGACCTCGTTGCGAATATCGTTGGCGGAATCGACCAAGGCATCCGCTTCATCGACAATCTGGACATCGCCGTATCCATAGATGGCGACTCCTTCGGCTGGAACGGCGGCGGCATCCTCCTGTACGGCATCGGCAATCAAGGGGGGAATATCACCTCCCTCGTCGGGGATGCCCAGGTTGTAAACAACATTGAAGCCCCGCAAGACTGGCGTCTGTTTGAGGCGTGGATCGAACAGTCGATTGGCAATCGTTTCTCCATCCTGGCAGGATTGTATGACCTGAACTCGGAGTTCGACGTCAACCGCAACGGTGCCCTGTTTCTAAATAGTTCGCACGGCACCGGGTTGGAGCTGTCTCAAAGCGGACGTAACGGACCTTCTATTTTTCCGGTTACTTCCCTGGGGTTTCGTGCACGCGCTGCCCTCACGAATTGGCTGGAAGTCCGCGCCGTCGCCCTTGATGGAGTGCCGGGTGATCCAGCACAGGAACGAGGTACTCATATCGTTCTCGATGAAGACGACGGACTACTGGTAGCCGGCGAGGTCGAGTTCACGATTGACTCCGGACGAGCGCATGAGCACAGCGTAAACGTCCCCAGACGCTTGCTCGGCCCGATCTCTTCCCGTGCCAGAGTCGTTCTTGGAGCTTGGGCATATACAAAGGAGATGCCCACGATCGCAACGCCAAGCCAAACCGGCCGGAGTGACGGCGTCTACATCCTGGCCGAATGGTGCCCGATTCGCGAGGAGCAGGATCGGACGCAGGGGCTGTCCACCTTTCTTCGCGCGGGCCTTGCGAGCGAACAGGTCAATCGCTTTTCCGGCTACATTGGGACCGGAGTACTCTATACCGGCCTTGTTGAAGGCCGCGACCACGATCGTGTAGGACTTGCCATCGCGGTAGGCGTCAACGGCGACCCGTACATGTCCAGTGAGCAAGCATCTCCCGCCTCCGGTTCGATCACCCGTACCGAGACTAATCTGGAGGCGACGTATGCGGCACAAGTCTCGCCGTGGCTCACGGTTGCAGCTGACGTTCAGTACGTGGTCAATCCGAATACCCGTGGCGACATTCCGAACGCGCTCGTCCCCACTCTCAGAGTTGTCGTCGCGCCTTAGCCGGGCGGGGAGCGGGACGAGGCAAAGCCACCGACGTCGGCCAACTGCCCTCAGCCGAGAGCGCGCCAGGGACGCTCGCTGTATCGACACGACGGCCCACTATGCGTGCGAGCCCGCTTGATCACGTGGCTCGCAAAAGTATCTCAGAATCGGACGCGTTTCGGACCTCCGCATCACCTCGTGGAATCCGGCCTTGCGATACGCGGCGGCAACTCCAGTCCACACGAATGCGTCGGCGCTACGCTCGTGAGGTTTGTCAACCGGGTAGGCCTCCACGATCGCGGCACAGCGTGACGCCGCAAAATCAACGGCCGCGCATATCATCCCCGTCGAAACTCCCTGACGCCGGTAGCTCTTGTCTACGAACAGGCACGAGATTGACCAGACCGGCTCGTCGTCTACCGGAGCGAGAACGCGCGACCGACTGAGAAAGCCATAGTCCTCCCGCGGTGCTACTGCACACCAGGCTATCGGTTGTCCACCGATGTAGCCAAGAATCCCGGGCATCGCACCGCTATCGACAAGTCCTTTCAGACGCCGCTTGTTTGGCGCCCCCTTGCCTGCCTCGTACTCCTTATGGGACAGCCTCCACACCATACACCAACAACCGCCGCACGCTCCTCGTTCGCCAAACAGACGCTCGAGGTCTTTCCACAAGTCACCAGTCACGGGGACTGTTCGTAGCGGACCGGCCGATACGCTCGTACTCATGAGAGTTTGCCTTTTTGGAGCTTTGGGCGTTTTCGTTTTCGAGCTTTTGAGCGCTTGCGACGAACCCCAAGGATTCCACCCATCCCACTCGTCGCAAGAAGCGAGAGGCCGAAGGCAAGCCAGAAACCAAAAGGCGGCCAAAACCCGTGGGCGAGGTAACGGTATCCTGCGAACGGCATGATTAGCAACGGCAAGATTGCAAACGCGAAAGACCAGATCACCAGAAGGCGAGGAATCCTCGCGGACAACAGCCAGGTCGTGACGAAACCAACTGCGTGGATGCCGACGCCCGACGGAATGGACACCCTCGCCCCACGCTCCACGATGAAGAACCCGAGGATGCAAACGAGCACGAATCCCAGCGACGCCTGCAACAAGACAAGGAGCAACTGCACGGCTGGACTATGACCGTCCGCATCGTTGACCACAAACAGATTGGATATCATCGCTGATTCTGGCTCTCGCATGCGTCGCGAAGACGGCGCGCTGAACTTCTACCTGCGCAATAAAGCGATGGCGCGGAAAGTGTCAATGGCATCCATGCCAGAATTTGGCTAAAGCCATACAATTGGGTCTTCGCTTTGCCCGGACTACGGGTCGGACGACCGCGCCACAAATCCATGATCGTCGCCGTCTGAGAGCGGCGACCACGCTACTGCCGCAATTCGGCGAAGGTATCGCAAGCGTCGGTCGACCCGGACGACAGTCCTCGACGAAACCACTCCACGCGCTGCGCCGAGGACCCGTGAGTAAACGACTCAGGCTGCACGCGCCGGCCCGACATCCGCTGGAGCCTATCGTCGCCGATAGATGCCGCTGCGTTGAGTCCCTCCTCAACATCACCGGCATCCAGCAGGCCCCTCTCTTGGACACTCCGCCCCCAAACACCTGCGTAACAGTCTGCCTGCAGCTCCATGAGAACAGACAGTGCGTTGGCCTGCCTGCGGCTCACCCGTTGGCGTAGATTCCGAACCTCGTCCTCGGTGCCTACGAGCGTTTGTACGTGATGTCCAACCTCGTGCGCGATCACGTACGCCAGCGCGAAATCGCCCGAGGCCCCGAACCGCCGCAGCTCGTTGAAGAAACCAAGATCGAGGTACACCTGACGGTCAGCCGGGCAATAGAAAGGACCCGTTGCAGCAGAACTCATTCCGCACGCGGATTGCACGGCGTCCGTGAACAGAACGAGTCGCGGCGGCTGGTATCGGCTTCCCGCCGCGGCAAAGATGGCTCCCCAGGTATCTTCCGTTTCCGCGAGAACGACCGACACGAAATCCGCAAGCTTGTCCGATTCCGGCGATGTACGTGGTGACGACGGTGGCGCCGTCTGCGTGGTCTGCTGCTGCAGGCCTCCGAGCATTCCGATCAGCTTGCCTGCATCCTCGCCAAGGAAGACGACTGCCAGAAGCGCGATCAGAACAAACCCGCCGCCGACCTTTGCTGTCCGGCGGCCCCCCAGAGCTGGTCGAACCCGACGGTCCTCAACGTTCTTACTTCTTCGACGTGACTGCCAGCGCATTTCGATTGCTCCTGTCTAAGACATCGAAGGAAACATACTACAGGCCTGTTTGCGGCGCAGCATTATGCACGCGCCACCCGGAATGGAGTCGCATCGGTTAACCCCGCGACGTGCCAGCGGCCCTGCGTTGAAAGCGGCTCGCGGTAATGAAGCACCGCGGCGAGAGATCGGCGTCACGCAGGCCATATACCTTCGCCGATCGAGACGTGCTCCGTCCCGGGAACGTCGGTGCGGCGATCGGCAATCAGACAGTACTCGGGGGCGGTACCGAGATTCATCTGCCGGCGCCACAGACTTCCTTCGCAAGCCCGGCTAAGATCTCGCAATGAGTCCAGGTATTCGGCAGTAGTTCGCCCCTTCGGTTTCCTAAGCCAGTGATAGAATCCGGAAGAAGCGGCGGGCCCAGGACCGGCCTCAAGGGCGTACAGACCGCCGACCCCGTCCGCAGCCATCGCTGCCACGTCATCGTGAGGACCCTTCCGAGAGCCACCAACGGCCCCCTCGTTCAGGACACCCATAGCCGTGAAGTCCGTAATCACGTACCAATCTTGATAGACCGGCCCGGACGCGGCAATCCACGGAAGCCCATCAAATCTCACGACGCCCGAATCCACAAACCCGTCCGGCGGGTCCTCCCGTAGGGCTGTGTGGAAAGCAGAAAGAGCGCGCTCGTATTCGTGCTCGCTCACGCCATCCAGATACCAGTGCCATAGCAGAAAAGAGAGAGGTGCGGTGCCCGTCATCTTTCATTCCCGGTAGTTTCGCGTGCTGATCGGGGTCGAGCCACTGATCAAAGAAGAATCGACGCTTTATACAAATCGTCATCCGCCACCACATCGAACCCAAGGTTCTCGCACGTCGACCGCATGCCCACATTCTCCGGAAGCATGTATGCATAGACGCGCTCGACCTTCTCGTCGCGAGCCACGTCCAGCAGCCGGCTAAGAAGCTCTGTTCCGATACCATGCCTCTGGTACTCGTCGATGATGATGATCGAGAACTCGGCCTCATTGGTCC
>JAHHLP010000446.1 GCA_018679295.1 Rhodothermia bacterium | reverse complement strand
TAATTCAAGTGATCGATACCTGCTGAAGTGGTTGAGCGACCCCGTCGTCATCGCGGAGTACGACTGGGCGTCCAGGGTTGCAGGGGTGGTCAACGTTCTTCTGGTGCAGAGTTTTCAGCTGGCGTTTCTCGTAGTGGGCCTTCGGCGGCTCGACGCGGAGGATGTGTCCCTGCACCGGGAGATTTTTCGGCACTACGTGGTGTGGACCGGCTGGGCGCTGCTTGGTCTCGCGGTGCTTTCTGGCGACGCCATGCAGCTTATGGCTTCGGTGTTCTCGGTAGATGATAGCTATGTGGGAATCTCTCTTCTGGTTCTTCTTGTGGGGATCGGGTTTTGGGCCTATGGTGCGAACCAAATCGTCTCCAGCGTCCTGACGGGTGCGGGCAAGACGGGCGTTGTTGCGTTCTGTGTGGGTGTAGCGGCGCTTTCGAACATCGCCCTGAACATCCTGCTGATACCTTCTTTCGAAGGAGTCGGAGCGGCTGCCGCCACGGCAATTGCCTTCCTGATTCTCACTGTCTTCTCTACTCGATTTGCGGAGAGACTAAACACCGTCGGCTACGACTGGCCGCTGGCCGCAACAACGCTCGCCGTAGTCGTCGCTCTCTTCTTTGTGACCCGGGTCGGAAACGAGTGGAGTGTCTTGCCAAGAATCTCCGTTCGACTCGGCATTCTCATGAGCTATTTCCCGATCCTCATCCTGACCCGCATGTACCGCCTGGACGAGCTGAAAGGCGGGCTACGAACGATCATATCCATCGTATCGGGAGGAAGCCGTTCGGCCGAGGATGCCCCCGGTTGACAAACGTGAAACCCCCGTCTATATTCGATGAGCGCGCACGGGAGCATCTTTTTGATCGTGCCGATTCGGACGTGCTCCCACGGCGTTA
The DNA here is from genome assembly GCA_018679295.1 of Rhodothermia bacterium. GTDB lineage: Bacteria > Bacteroidota > Rhodothermia > Rhodothermales > JABDKH01 > JAHHLP01. The sequence continues at coordinate 10,278 of JAHHLP010000446.1, read as the reverse complement.
ATGCCGTGAATTGCCCAACTGTACCCGAGGGTACGCAAACACGAACAGTTCACTTCCATTATGGCAGAAGATTACGGAATAGCCCTGGGAATGGTCGAGACGCGGGGCCTCGTCGGTGCTATCGAAGCAGCTGATGCGATGGTCAAGGCCGCTCGAGTCCGGCTGGTGGGCAAGGAGAAGATCGGAGGGGGCTACGTGACCGTTATGGTGCGTGGCGATGTAGGCGCGGTCAAGGCCGCTACCGATGCCGGAGCCGCAGCAGCTGAACGAGTCGGCGAGCTGGTTTCGGTCCACGTCATTCCAAGGCCACACGCCGACGTCGAGAGGATCTTGCCCGACGTCTCAGGCTAGGTACTCGGAGCGACAGCCTATCTAGATTTCATGCCCGGGTCCATTCATGATGGGTCCGGGCGCTTGTGTCAGAAGACGACATGCCGATGGTCGACCATGCAGACAGTGCTCTCGGAATGATTGAGACCAAAGGGCTCGTCGCCGCCATCGAAGCAGCCGACGCGATGGTAAAGACGGCCGACGTGTCAATCGTGTCAGTTGAGCAGACGGTTGCCGCTCTTATCACTATCCATGTGTTCGGGGAGACGGCTGCCGTGCAAGCTGCGGTCGATGCCGGGCGGGCCGCGGCCGAACGTATAGGCGAGGTTCTGTCCGCGCACGTCATTCCACGTCCTGATGCCGACGTCAGGGAGCTCGTCCTCGCAGAAGTGAGCGCCACAGGCAAGGGGAGCACCTCGACCCCTCCGCCGAAACCCGCACGCGTGACTGAATCGGCGACCACCGCGAAGCGGCAGGTCACGTCCGGGGGGGATCTGGAGTCAATGACAGTCAGAGAGCTGCGTAGCCTCGCCCGCGACACGCCGGGCTTGCCGATACAGGGTCGCGAGATCGCTCGAGCAAACAAGCGGACTCTACTTGAATTGCTGCGGAAATTTCTGTCGTGAACAGGAGCGCCCGGCGCCGCGTAGCTCCACGTTCCCGTGTTTGTCCCGCCAACAGGATTAAGGAATTCTTGCAGGGTGGCCGTAGGGTGTAACGAATTCGCTGGACGGGCAGCAACAAATCATGCTGACCGGTATATCTAAAGACATCATCCAGATTCCGATAGGCACGTGGCTCCCGAAAACGAAAACGACAATGCTTCAGGCGCGGTCTTCTGGGAGCGCTTCAAGACGTTCTTCGAAGGACAGCGAACCTACGGAGACTACCCGGAGGCCTCCTCAGGGCGCAGGGGGACCGCCATTGCAGTCTGCATTTTGACCTCAGCGCTGCTGTGGTTCGTCTTTTCGCTGCAGAAGACATATAGCCTTGCCCTCGATTTGCCGACAACTGTAGTAAATCTGCCGGCCGGCAAGGCACTTGCGGAGCTTCCACCGTCCGACGTCAGGGTTCAGGTTAGGGGAGAAGGCGTGTCCCTGTTTCGCATCTACTATAATCGCCCCGCTGTACCGATCGACGCCGGTCGAGAAGTCGTCAATCTCGATGCGACGCCTTCGGATCTGCTGAGGAATCTCACGCTAGAATCCGTTCGTCCCCGGACGTACCTCGTCAAGACGGACGAGCGGATTACCCGGCGCGTGCCGATCCGGCTCCGGGCGGAGATCAATACCCCGGACACTCACGAACTGATCGACGTGCCGAAAACCATCCCCGATTCGATTACCGTGTCGGGCGCGGCATCAGTGGTAGAGTCAATCGAATCCTGGCCGACGGTGTCCATTGTCCGAAATGAACTCGTCGACTCGATCGCCGTGCAGGTTTCGCTGGTTGACAGCCTGTTGGGACTGGTCGAGCGGGACATCGATCGCACTACTTTGATCGCCGTGGCACGTGAGTTCACCGGCGCGGAACGGGAGGTGGACGTCATTCTGGAGGGGGCTCCTTCGTCAGACAAGCTGGTCACCCTTGAACCTTCAAGTCTGACGGTCCAATATCGCGTGCTTCTCACCGAGTTCAATCAATCGCTGAGGGCTCCCAACTTCTTTGCTACAGTTCGCTACGAGGATATCCGCTCGGACACGACCGGCCGCGTCAAGCCCCACCTTTTTCTTCCCGACGACCTACACATCAGAGACGTGCAGTTCTTCCCATCATCGCTTCGGTATTACAACTATCTCGTTAGCGAGTAGGTCGTATTTTACGTCGAAGCGGAGTGACCCCATCACGGTATGGTCTACCTGTTATTGGCTGTTTGCTGCAGTCTCGCCATCGGGGTCATCTTTAAGATCTGTGGCGGATTGAAGGTTGACCGCTTCCAATTGTTAACGGTCAACTACCTATGCGCGGCCGGCCTGGCTCTGGGCCTGTCCGGGTTCAAGCTCGAGGAATGGAATGTCGATGTCGGTGTCGCAATGGGCGTCGGTGTTCTGCTGGGCGTGTTGTTCATCGTTACCTTCGCTCTCTATTCGTTGGCGACGGAGGCGTCAGGGCTAGCCATCGCGACCTCTGTGGCACGCATCTCGCTGGTAGTTCCCTTTGTCTTTTCCTGGCTCTACTGGCACGAGTCACCGGGCACCTTACAGCTCGCGGGCCTACCCTGTGCCATCGTCTCCCTGGTCCTCCTTTCGGCCACGCGTCGCTCCGTCGTAGCCCTCGAGCCGCGGGCCACGTATATGTCAGCGGTCACGCTTTTGAGTCTCTTCGTTGCTGCGGGGGCAACCGATACCTCGTTGAAACTCTTTGAGGAGTCTTTCTCAGGCATCGTCTCCCGGCCCGCCTTTCTCTTCGCCGTATTTGCCAGTGCGTCTATTGTCGGCGGCTTCATCATCATGAGCAGGAGAAAGCGGGTCGATCGGAAGACAGGCAGGCTCGCCCTCATCTACGGCGTAGTGCTCGGGCTGGTCAACTTTGGCTCTGTCGAATTCTTTCTCGAAGCACTGTCCCGGCTTCCCGGCACAGTCGCGTTTCCGTTCAATCACGTAGCCATCGTGTTGGGCGGAACGATCCTCGGTGTTGCGGTGTGGTCCGAGTCATTGAACCGGTACAACCTGCTTGGGCTCGCCCTTGCCGCCGCCGCACTCGCCCTCTTGACAGCATGATTCGCACCGTCGCGAACTTTCAAAAAAAATTGAAACCACGTAATTTGCGCTTCGTTTACACCCTTGAACACCACAATTGGAAGTAAGACGATTCGAACGGACGCTGCTACGATCGATGAAGGAACCACTATTAGGCACCGCCCAGGCTGCTTCTCTTGACTTCAAGTCGGATCTCCGCCGCGCCCTCGTGGATGCGAGGGATCATGGCAAATCCACCGACGAGAACTTCCGTCGGATCATCGTTCGGGTGCCCACCACTGATCCGTTGGAGTGGCTTCGTGTCCAGGAAACGACGGATCGCTTCTTTTGGAGTGGGCGGGGCCAGATTGATGTTGTCGCGGGTGTAGGGCAGGCCCGGGTGGTCGAGCATGTCGGCAAACTCGATTACGCGTCCCTGCGGAGTGATCTTGACGAAATCCTTTCCCGCGTCTCCTCGGGATCGCGGTTGTTTGGAGGAATGCGCTTTGATGATACCGCTTCGAACGACCCGTCGTGGAAGTCATTCCCGACATACCGATTCGTCATGCCGAGATTCGAGCTCCGGTACGTTGAGGGCACAATGCTGGCGGCATGCAACGTAGGTCCGCGAGATGATTACGAATCGATTCTCGATGACCTGGATTCACTTCGCGACCCTAGTCCTTCGGCAGCTTTTGTGCCCGAGGTTATTAGTCGCACCGACTCTCCGGAAGAAGTTGACTGGAATCATGCGGTGGACTGGGCGCTGTCCGCTTTCTCCAGCACCTCGCTGGCAAAGGTGGTCCTTGGCCGGCGGGTGCGTCTCGGATTCAGTGAAGCCCTCGATGCCGTCAATTTGTTGATGCGGTTAAGGCGAATCACGCCCAGTTGCTATCATTTCCTTTTCCAAAACGGTTCCTCGACATTTGTGGGCGCATCCCCTGAGATGCTGTTTCGTCTTGCCGGGTCCTTCATTCGAAGTGAGGCCGTGGCCGGAACGGCTCCGAGAGGCGAGACCGAGGGTGCGGATCGAAGGTACAGTCGCCGGCTCCTGCTCAGCGAGAAGGACCAGCGCGAACACGAGTACGTTCGCCAAAGCATCAAGGAGAGCCTGTCCGATCTCACTCGTGTACTGCACGTAGAAACGACTGCCTCTGACATGAAGCTTGCCCAGGGCAGGCACCTTCGCTCAAGCGTTGATGGCGTGGTCGCGGAGGGAGTCGATGCCGTCGATCTGCTTCGGGCGCTACATCCGACTCCTGCCGTTGGAGGTCATCCTCATGAGGAGGCGATGGATGTTATCCGGCATTTGGAGCCGTTTGATAGAGGCTGGTATGCTGGACCCGTTGGTTGGATTGCAGATGGTGCCGCCGAGTTTGCGGTGGCGATTCGGTCTGGTCTATGTCGCAGCTCGACGCTCGATGTGTACTCCGGCGCGGGGATCGTCTGTGGATCGAATCCTTCCCTCGAGTGGCAGGAGATCGAACAGAAGATCGGCGACTTTCTAAAAGCTCTCGCCCTTGAATTCTGAAGGAGAACACATCGGACAATACTGGGCGCAGCTTGCGGTTGAGGAGCTGATTCGAAACGGCGTGTATAGGTTCTATGTGGCGCCTGGGTCACGATCGTCGCCGCTGGCCGTCGCGATCTCTCGAAGTGCTCGCGCATCGGCATCGGTCCATTTTGACGAGCGTGGGGCTGCGTTCGCCGCGTTAGGTTGGGCCAGAGGGTCCGGATTACCCGCCGCCGTCGTTACGACTTCCGGTACTGCAGTAGCGAACTGCCTTCCGGCTGTCGTGGAGGCCGCCGTGGATGCCATCCCGTTGGTTGTTGTCACCGCTGATCGGCCGCCTGAACTTCGGTCGTCGGGGGCAAACCAGACCATACGCCAGCCGGACATTTTCGGCAGCTATCCACGCTGGTCGGTCGACGTACCAGTAGCCACACACGACATCGATCCGGCCTTCATTTTGACGACCATCGATCAGGCAGTGTACCGCGCCGTCGAAACACCGGGGCCGGTTCACATAAACTGGATGTTTCGGGAACCCCTTGCTCCCGGTCCGGACGCGGGGTTTGGGATGCCCGGTAGCGTTTCGCTCGGACGCTGGCTGGACCACGATCGACCCTTTACGCAGTACGGCAAGACATCGCAAGAGCCGACGCCGTCCAGCGTCAAACTTGCAACAGAATCGATACTCCGCTCGGAGCGAGGTGCGATCGTAGCCGGTCGACTCAGAAGCGCAGCTGACGTTGACGCGACCCTCGCTCTCGCGGCGCAGCTCGGATGGCCCGTCCTGGCCGACGTGCTGTCCAACATTCCCGAGACACAAGGCGTGCAAGTTGTCCGCCGACTGGAGCTGCTGCTTAAGTCGGAAGCGTTGCGCAGCAAGCTGCAACCTGACTGTGTTATCCATGTCGGAGCGAGGGTAACAGCCAAGGCTCTCTACGAACATCTGGAGTCATGTGCCCCGCGCGATGTAATTATGGTCGCTCCCCATCCTGAGCGAATTGATCCGATGCATCGTGTCACGTTTCGGATAGAGTCCGAAGCGGCCGGGTTTTGTGATGCGATAGTGCGGGCCATGGGTGAGCTTCCCAATACCACGGGATCCTGCTGGCCCGGAATCGGCGAGGTCGAAGAAGGAATCCGTTCCGTCCTCGATTTACGGGCAAAGAAGTCTTTGACCGAGCCGGGCGTGGCTGATGCGATTGGGAGGTTGCTGCCGTCGGGGCACGACGTCTTTGTTGGATCCAGTATGCCGATTCGAGATCTGGATATGTTCGGGTGGCCGCTCCGGGATGGGCGCTACACCGCAAACCGCGGCGCCAGCGGCATCGACGGCACTGTGGCGTCAGCCGTTGGTTTCGCGACGGCTCGGGGCCGGCCTCTTACGCTGTTGATCGGTGATCTCGCTCTACTTCACGATCTGAACTCGCTTGATCTCGTTCGTCGATCAACGCGTCCAATTACGATCGTAGTGGTGAACAATGACGGTGGAGGCGTTTTTTCATTTCTGCCGATCGCCAAACTCGGCCCTGGATTCGAGACCTTCTTTGGTACGCCGCATGGACTCTCATTCGAGCATGCAGCAAAGCAGTTTGACATCCCTTACGCTTGCCCCGAAACCTCCGACGAGTTCGGGCGGGCGATGCAATCGCCATCCGCATCGGGCAAGTCGCGCATGATAGAGGTCCGAACCGATCGGCAGAGCAACCACGCGTTGCATTTAGAGATCTACGAAGCCGTCGATTCGATCGCGGCTCAGGTTGCATCCGTTGTATCTCGCCCCTGAATTGCACGTTTTTGCAGGCCCCGCTAACCATTCCCAAAATCACTCAGACGAATATCAGAATGGCAGCTGTGAACTGGACGAAAGCACGAGATTATCGAGACATCAAGTACGAAAAGGCGGAAGGCATCGCCAAGATCACGATCAACCGGCCGGAGGTTCGTAATGCTTTTCGGCCGCTTACGGTTAGCGAGATGCGGTCCGCACTAAATGACGCGCGAGACGATCACAAGATCGGCGTGATCGTATTGACCGGTGAAGGTCCGGATGCCTTTTGTTCAGGCGGTGATCAGCGCATTCGGGGCGATGCGGGCTACACCGAGGAAGGAACGGGCGTGATGCGACTCAACGTCCTGGACTTTCAGAGAGAGATCCGGACTTGTCCGAAGCCGGTCATCGCGATGGTGGCAGGCTGGGCCGTTGGCGGTGGCCACGTTCTCCATGTGATGTGCGACCTCACCATTGCAGCTGACAACGCACGTTTCATGCAGACGGGCCCGAAGGTTGGTTCCTTTGACGGCGGCTATGGTGCCAGTTATCTCGCGAGGATCATCGGCCAAAAGAAGGCAAGGGAGATCTGGTTTCTTTGCCGTCCATACGACGCCCAACAGGCTCTCCAAATGGGTCTCGTCAACACGGTCGTTCCGCTCGACCAGCTCGAGGAAGAGACCATTAAATGGTGCCGCGAGATACTCGCCAACTCGCAGATGGCGATCCGATGCCTGAAGGCGGCTCTTAACGCCGACTGCGATGGGCAGGCAGGACTGCAGGAGCTCGCGGGAAATGCAACACTTCTATTCTACATGACCGAAGAAGGGCAGGAAGGCAAGAACGCGTTTCTGGAAAAGAGGAAGCCAGATTTCGGTAAGTTTCCTTATCGCCCGTGAGGACCGATGCCCACCGCAGCGACTTGGCTTGCAGCGAGCCGGCCAAAGACCCTTCCAGCAGCCCTGTCGCCGGTGCTGATCGGAACGGCGATGGCCTTTGCAGACGATGGTCTGCACGTTCTCAGTGCAATCCTGTGTGCGGTCAGCGCGGCATGCATACAGATCGCGACTAACTTCCACAACGACGTCGCTGACTACGAAAAGGGCAGTGACACGCCCAACCGCAAGGGGCCCGTTCGTGTAACTGCGGCCGGCCTCGTATCGCCTTCGACCATGAAGCGGGCTACCGTGGGCGCGTTCGGAATGGCCATCCTCGCCGGCGGCTATCTCATGGTCCGGGGCGGCTGGCCCATCGTTGTCATCGGCATTTTCTCGATCTTGTTCGGCATTCTGTATACGGGCGGCAGACGCTCGCTGGCCTCACTGGGACTTGCCGATCTTTTCGTGTTCGTCTTCTTTGGCCCGGTGGCGGTGGCAGGCACGTACTACGTTCAGACGCTAACAATCAACGCACCTGTGATCATCGCAGGATTGGCGCCCGGAGCATTGTCGGTGGCAATACTTCTGGTCAACAACACCCGGGATGTCGGCGAGGATGCTCTGTCTGGCAAGCGGACCCTCATTGTCCGGCTGGGTCGTCAGTGGGGCGCTAGGCTATACGGCTTGTGTCTTGGCGTGGCATCGGCCGTGCCGATCGTTCTCGCGCTTTCCCATCCGGCCAGTTCCACAGTTCTCGTAGCACTCCTGGCACTTCCGGCTGGTGTCTATGTGCTGCATAGAATGCGATCGGAAACTGACGGCGCGAGGTTCAATCAATTCCTTGCTCGCACGGCGCAGGTTCTGCTATTGTACAGCATACTCTTTTCAATCGGATGGGCAGTGTAACCGGCCTCCGGTTGCAACCCGTAATGCAAGATGCAGGTCCGCAACGTATCCGCCTTTCGATTCCGCCTCCCGCTTCGACGTGCGGTTGTTCTGCGAAAAGGTCTGTCGATATCCGAGCGCACCGGGGTCGTTCTGAGGGTAGAAACGGACCTCGGGAATGTCGGATGGGGAGAGGCTTCGCCGCTGCCGGGCTTCAGCCGGGAGACTGTAGATGATGTGGAAGATGGTGCTCGCGACTTGGTCCGTCGGGTAGAACAGTCGTTGGCCGTCGATCTGACCGTCGAGAACCTCAGCACGGTGATGGACGAAGCCGACCTGTTTCCGTCGCTCGAATTCGCCATCGGGACTGCCGCCAGGATGGTGGAGGAGAAAGCGAGGATCTCTGCGCAACGTCGGGCGGCGCGTGGGAAGCCGGAGTTCGTGGTACCTGTCGCTCGTCTCCTGCAGGGCAGTTCAAGTGAGATGATCGCGTCGGCGGAAGCTGCGGTCGATGGTGGATTCAGGTGTCTCAAGCTCAAGGTTGGTCGTGCTGCACTTCGTGAAGAGATTGAAACGGTCATGGCAGTACGTCGCGTGGCGAGCGGCGACGTAAGCATACGGCTGGACGCAAACCGGTCGTGGAGCATGACGGATGCCAGAGAGTTTTGTCAGTCCTTGTCGGACGTACGGATAGAGTTTCTCGAGGAACCGCTTGCGGATCCGTCCGAGATTCCAACATTGATCCATGAAACAACGATGCCTATCGCGCTCGACGAGTCCCTCGCCACGCACGCCGATCTAATCAGGTCAGGTGGTGTGGCTGCGGCAGTAGTTAAGCCCACCGTTGTCGGAATGCGTCGAGCCGTACAGATTCGAAAGTGGTGTAGTGCGCAGGGAGTCACCTTCGTTCCGAGTTGCAGCTATGAGTCTTGCATTGGCACCAGCATGGTAGTGCTCCTCGCCTTGAATGACTTGCAAGACCAACCACCAGCGGCTGTAGGCGTCGGCACCCACACCTATCTCGCGGAAGACCTTTGTAAAGATCGTCTAAACTTCGAGGGTCCCACTCTGCGTGTCGGCGAGATGCTGGAAAGAATTGGGAACATCGACATGACTCGCCTGTCGCCCATCATATGAGCTACGAGCATTACCGCGACGATCTTGAGACGCCGATCACCGCGTTGGCCGCGACTCGTTTCGGTAGCCGGGATGCAATTTGGACATCATCGGCAGTCGTGTCGTTCGACGATCTGAGCCGACGCGTAGACGAAACGTGGTCGCGCTTGAAGGACAACGGGGTACAGGAAGGTCAGGCCGTTGCACTCCTCGCAGACAACAGTCTGGAGTCGGTCCTCCTCCTGCTCGCTCTGATCGAGAGAGGTGCTTACGCCTTCCCGCTTCCTCTGCGGTATCCGGAAGAGACACTCGTGGCCATGTGTAGGTCTGTGGGCGCGTCCACGCTGATCCGGCCGAACGGAGGCCAGCCAGAAAAGAGTCGCGCGAACTCGGAACCACTGACGGTGCTGTTCAGCGACGACCTGGTTGGTGTTCCTGATCACCCTCGCCGTCGTGGCGTCGCGACTAGCTCATCCGAAGTGCAGCATAGAAGTCCGGACCGGACGGTTCTGGGGATCCATACTTCGGGCAGCTGCGGAGCGCCCAAGGCGGCGGCACTCACGTATGCGAACCTGATCTTCAGCGCACTGGGAGCAAACCGCGCGATCAAGCTCGAACCCGGTGACCGCTGGCTGCTTAGCCTCCCGCTCTACCATGTCGGAGGTTTCGGCATTCTCTTTCGTTGCCTGCTGGCGGGCGCCTGCGTGGCCATCCCGGACGAGCCACGCGAGATCGTACGATCGATTCAGAGGTCGCGCGCCACGCACCTGTCCTTGGTTCCGACACAGCTCCGTCGACTGCTCTCCGATCCTAATAGGGATGATGCGCTACGCGGCCTGAAGTCGGTTCTCGTCGGAGGTTCGGCGACGCCGGATGATCTGATGAATCAAGCGCTTGATGCCGGATTGCCGTTGTATTTGACATATGGATTGACCGAAATGGGATCTCAGGTAGCCACGGCCGAGCCGAACGAAGTCCGTCCAAATTCACTCTCTGTGCTTCCGTTCAGGGGCGTGCGTATTGAGGGTGGTGAGATCCTCGTTCGTGGTGAATCACTCTTCCTCGGATACATAGTTGATGGTCACGTCAAGAGCGCTGTGGATGAGGAGG